>JALVZN010000027.1:12640-14073 GCA_027037615.1 Caldifarciminota bacterium
CCTCACGAGCGTCAAGCTTTTCAATAGCAAGCTCGACATCCTTCCGTTCGCGCTCAGGGAATTTCGCAAGGATATCCTCGATGAACATGCCGCGTGTCAGAGGGATCATGCTCAAAACCCGATTCTCAAGCCCGGTGATATGCGGTTTCTTGTCGATCGATTCCGCTATGTTGGCATACATCATGCCCGATTTGGTGGGCGCTCCCGTGCCAATCAGGCCTTCATCCCTGCCGCGCTGCACCCAATCGATACCGGGCGCCGAATACTCCCTCCGCGTCAGGGTTATGGCTGAAACGGCGGCAGCAGAAATGGGCCGCTCGCGCCTGTTCTGGTCTTCTAACACCTGCTGACCGTAATCAGTCAGGTGATAAATCAATGTCCCCGGCTTTTTCTCAAATTCCTCCGCCCTTATGAGGTTGAAAGATTCGAGCGTGTAGAGGGCTGTCGTAATGTCATACTCCCTGTAAGGCCATTTTTCCTCGATGTATTTGCGGATTTGTTTGCGGTCGGGGTAGATTTCGGGGTTACCCTCATGTTTTTTCCAGAGCTCGTCGATGGTTTTGATGATGTAAACCTCTTCTGCGGCTATCTGGACGGACGGCGAGATCGTTATCGGCCCTTCTCTGTAAATGAGATACGCATCGTAAAGCGCTCTACCCGCCGGCAGGAGCTTGCCTTCACCGTTGATGTAAGCGAGCTCCATCAGGAGGACGCGCATCTCCTGAGGCACTTCATGTGGACGGTGAACGACCATCGCTATCGCATCAAGGATGTCGGCGGATACGACGACCTCACGGACAGGGGCTCCAAGCCTGATGGCCTGTCTGATCTTCTGGCCGAGCCCGGTCAGCGCAAAGACATCGGATTTCGGGACAGAGAACGCTATCAACCTCTGTGCCTCAAGCTCAAGAAGGTGATGTTTCCCAACGGGCAGGATTTTTGTCTCCGCCGGCCCCGGCGGCATCTTTTTGATATACTCAGCAAGTTCTTTTGTAATCGTGACATAAGGGTGTGAAAGCCGATAAAGCTCCACGATCTGCTCGGCGATGGGTGTGAGATGGCCATCCTTCGCAAAGCCCCTCTTTTCGAGCCGCTCGGCTATCTCACCTCTGACCTGCCCCTGACACCTCAGGGCACCGTCTATCATCGCAATGACTTCCGAGCCAACCCACCTGAAAGACTCATCCCATTCCGACGGATGAGTCACGAGCCCCATGTCAACAGCCTCTTTCAGAGCCTCGATAATCAACGAGCCCGTGTAAGTGGGCACATACTCAATTGGGCGCTCAAGTCTCAAAAGACCAGAATATTCAAGCTCTCTGAGGTAGTTCTCATCCTCCTCAGGTGAAACGCCCTTCTCGAAAATGTATGTCTCTTCGCCCGCATCCATCGCTTTCCCCACCAGCAGCAGAAGCTCCGCATGCCTCTTCTGG
>JALVZN010000028.1 GCA_027037615.1 Caldifarciminota bacterium
GAGCCAGGTTGCCTAAAGGCACACCGCCCATGGAGCCTGGCCAATGGGTGTGCGGGGAAACCCGCATCGCCTCCCGTGTTTGGAAAGGAGAGGGTTATTCAAACATGGGAGGTGTTATCATGCCTGGGACATACGCTGGTAAGCTGCTCAGGATCAACCTGAGCACAGGCGACATAAAGGTCGAGGAGATACCGGAGGAGTATCTCCGCAAATACATAGGTGGCCGCGGCCTGGCATCCTACTACCTCTACAAGGAGATAGATCCGAAGATCGACCCGCTGAGCCCGGAGAACAAGATCATATTCGCGACAGGGCCGCTCTCCGGGACAGCCGCACCGACCGGCGGCAGATACATGGTGGTGACCAAAGGGCCTCTCACCGGCACCATCGCATCGAGTAACTCCGGCGGCTTCTTCGGCGCAGAGTTGAAACATGCCGGTTACGACATGCTGATCGTCGAGGGCAAGTCCGAAAAGCCGGTCTACATCTACATCAACGACGACACGGTAGAAATTCGGGACGCATCTCACCTGTGGGGCAAAGACACACACTACACCACCGACAAGCTGCGCGAAGAGGTCGGCATCAAAAACGCAAAGGTCGCATGCATAGGACCGGCCGGTGAGAACCTCGTCAAATTTGCCGCCGTGATCAACGACAAACATCGTGCGGCAGGAAGGACGGGCGTCGGCGCCGTCATGGGCAGCAAGAAGCTCAAAGCGATAATCGTCAAGGGTAGCAAGAGGCCCAAGGCCGCATCCGATGAGTTTATGCATGTGATTCGCGAGAAGACCGATACGCTGAGAAAGGACTCGATAACCGGTGAAGGACTGCCGAAACTGGGCACCAAAGTGCTGGATAACATCATCAACCAGAACGGCTTGTATCCTACTCGTAACTTCCAGACAGGCGTTTTCGAGAAGACCCATGAGGTTTCAGGTGAGGCACTCGTTGAAAAGGGATACCTGATAAAGAACAGGGCCTGTTACGCGTGTCCGATTGCGTGCGGCAGGGTCACGAAGTTGCCCACGGGGCTTGAAGGCGAAGGCCCCGAATACGAAACCGCATGGGCGTTTGGCGCAGACTGCGGCGTGTCAGACTTAAACGCAATAACAGAGGCCAACTTCCTTGCAAACGAATTGGGCCTCGATACCATATCCACAGGAGCCACGATCGCCTGCGCTATGGAGCTGTATGAGAGGGGCATCCTGCCGAAAGAGGATCTCCAGAACGGCCCGGAACTCCTTTTCGGCAACTCGGAAGCGATCGTGTATTACACCAAGCAAATCGCTTATCGCGAGGGACTTGGTGACAAACTCGCAGAGGGTTCCTATCGGTTCGCCGAATCCTACGGCCATCCCGAATACTCTATGAGCGTGAAGAAGCAGGAGATGCCCGCTTATGATCCTCGTGGCGCTCAGGGTCACGGCCTGGAGTATGCCACATCGAACCGTGGCGGTTGCCATGTGCGCGGCTACATGATCTCGCCTGAGATCCTCGGCGTGCCCGAAAAGCTCGATCCGCAGAGCCTCGAAGGCAAGGCCGAATGGGTTAAAATCTTCCAGGATCTCACAGCTGTGATCGATGCAGAGGGGCTGTGCCTGTTCACATCGTTCGCACTCGGCGCAGACGACTACCGCGACATGCTGGCAGCAGCTACCGGATGGGACATAACCACAGAGGAACTCATGAAAGTCGGCGAGAGAATCTGGAACTTGGAGCGCATGTTCAACCTGGAGGCCGGCATAGACCCGAAAGACGACACCCTGCCGAAGAGGATGCTCGAGGAGCCCATGCCGGACGGCCCGAACAAGGGCGCTGTGGTCAAACTCGACGAGCTTCTGCCCAAATACTACGAGGTCAGAGGATGGACGAAAGACGGGATACCGACAGAGGGAAAAATCAAAGAACTGGGTCTGGAAGAGCTGAAAAAGTAAAGATGGAGTTCTTCGCCACCCTGAGGCTCGCCCTCGGGGTGGCCTCCATCGATTTTGAGCTGGACGCCCCGGTTACCATCAAACAGCTCGTTGACATGGCATCTCAGAGATTGGGCACAGACATCTCTCAAAAGCTCTTTGACGGCGACAAAATCAAGCGCGGCACGATGATACTCATCAACGGCAAGAATATCCACCACCTCAACGGGCTGGACACCCTCGTGAAGCCCGGCGACAGGATTGCGGTCTTCCCACCCGCAGGAGGCGGCTGATAGTGCTTATCCCCGAGATATTCGAGCGGCACGCCCGACTAATCGGGCACGAATGCTTCAAAAAACTGGCAAACTCAAGCGCATTGGTTGCAGGCATTGGCGGACTTGGCTCAACAGTGGCTCAGCTCCTTGCAAGGACAGGTATTGGGACATTGCATTTAGTTGATTTCGATAGGGTTGAGGAGAACAACCTGAACAGGCAGATACTTTACACGCGTCAGGACATCGGCCACTACAAGGTGGATGTGGCTGCAAAACGGCTTAAGGAGATCGTCCCCCACATAAAGATCGTGCCTCACAGAAAGCGGATTTCACCGGAATTTGCATTGCCAGATGTGGATGTGGTCGTTGACTGTCTTGACAATTTCAGCGACAGATTTGTCCTCGATATGCTCGCCGAGGACAAAAACATTCCCCTTGTGCACGGTGGAGTTGCCCGATTTCACGGGCAGGTGACCGTCATCAAATACGGGGAGACGCAGACGATACGCGACATCTTCGAGGAGGTGGAGAACAAGGACAAGATCTCGGTTTTCCCGCCGCTCGTCACGCTCGTCGGTTCAATCGAAGCCTCTGAAGCGATAAAACTTCTGTGTGATCTCGGGCCGTCACTCGTCGGTAAACTCCTCCTGATCGATCTCCTCGCCAACACGATCGACACCATTGACCTGTGATCATCCCTCCATAAGTCCCTTTATCGGAAAATAGAACCTGAGCATGTAGAAGACAAAAATCACGAAGTAAGGGGCATAAAGCTTCCACGAGCCATACATCATGGCAATTCCAGTTCCCAGAAGGACTATGATCACGCCCGCCAGAAGGACGACAAGCGATATGACAAAACGGAACATCGCATTTTCGCCCCACTGTTTCAGGAAAAACAGGACAAGCCGCATCGAGATGAAAAGCACCCCGATTATCAGAAATGTCAGCACCAGCATGGGATATGCGTCTCCGTTTGAGGCCGTCCTTGAAGCAGGAAAAAAAGCAAGCGAGAACGGCAACAAACTCAAAAGGAACTCGCCAATGGCAATCCATTTGACGATGTTATCCAGCTTCTGCGCCACCGATCACCTCCCTGAGAGCGGCAATTTCAATGTTTTGACGCTGTTTAAATCAACAAATCACTGCGATGTGAGGCTCACCCGCCTGTCACTTTGCCCCCGCCGCTGCCTTTTATGGCGTTGAGCAGAATTTCGATCGGCGAAGTTATGGTCGTGCCGATGATAAATTTCTGCCCGCTCGTTTGCTCCTCCGATTGGGTAGTGTTTTCGCCGCCGAGAGAAAACTCAAAGCTCACGCCAACCTGAAGTATGTCACCCTGAGGCGCAGTGACTGCAAACCCCAATCCGATGCCGGGCTTCCTCGAATCGGCCTGATAAAGAGAGACAAACAGGCCGAAGTGCTCGACAAGCGGATTTCTCGACACCCGGTAGAATGTGAACGACATTGCGGGCTTGTAAACGGGCGAAGCGCCTTTCTGAAGCACGACAACGGGCACAGTCGATACATGCGGCGATGGCCCGCCAGTTATCGAACCGAAGGAAAATCCTGTCCTCCTCAGAGTATAGACAAAGGTCTGGGACGGAAGAGGCTGGCCTTCATTGGGATCGTAAACGACCAC
Source organism: Caldifarciminota bacterium (assembly GCA_027037615.1). Taxonomy (GTDB): domain Bacteria; phylum Hydrothermota; class Hydrothermia; order B15-G9; family B15-G9; genus WGAI01. Next base: position 3,834 of record JALVZN010000028.1, read on the forward strand.
TTTTATCCTGTCAAACTCGTTCATGCCCGTGAGCTCTATCTCTGCGTCCTTGATGTCGGCTCTCCTCGCAATGTATTGCAACCTGCCGCTGGTGTCGATCCACGAATACAGTGGGACTGTAACCTCAACTGTCTTGCCGCTTCTCGATATCTTGAAAGCGCGCACAAGCACGGTGGTTTCGCCGCTCTTTTTCACCTCATCGCTGAACTTCACAACTATCATGCTTCTCATATCCACAACGCCGCGGTTCCGTCTCAGCACGATCGTGTCGCCCGACTGCGTAACTTCAAGCACCTGAAAATCCTGCCTGCTCAATGCATTTGCCTGAGAAAACAGCAAAAACACAGCTGCCACAGCACACACCTTTTTAATCATCGTTGTCCTCCTTGTTTGAATTTACATCCTCCGCAAGATCTTCGGGTTCACCCAGCTGGATGACCCGTTTGAGCATATCCCTGAACTTGCGGGGAGAAGGATTGATGTAAGTTTCCACCACAGAGCCATTTTGATCCATTGTCGCCACAAGAGGGATCAACCTCAAACCACCAGGTTTGAGCTCCTCGTAAACATCCCACAGGTTATCGTAATCGCAGATAACATAAAGGAACAAAATTTCATCTTTGTGAGCTCTGGCGAACTCACGAAACATCCTGTCAAATTCCTCGCGCTCCCTGCCTTTGAAATAATTTGCGACAAATGCGGCAGCTTTCGGCAAAGGCTTATCCTTCAGCTCATCCCAGTGAGTTTTGTCTGTCACGGTAATGAAAGGCCGCCTGCCGCCAGACGCCATAACCGCCATCTTAACGAGGTCACGAAACCTCTTCGGAGGTGGATTTATCTCTTTCTTGATGAGTTTGCCATCGATGTCATAGACAGCCACCATCGGAAAGATGTCCAGCCCGCCAGACACATCCTCAAACACACTCCGCAGCTCATCCTCATCCACATTGACATAGAGGAAAATCGCCTTTTTGTAATAAGCGGCGGCGAACTGATCGAATATGTTATCGAACTGACGCCTCTCCTCCCCGACAAATCCGTTGCTGACAAAGGCAACGACCTTGGCCCTCTTTAAGGAAATTTTCTCTTCCCATGAATCGATGTCTTTGACAAGATAATACATTTCAACCTCCCTTAATTTTGGTAAGTTTATGTTAATACTATCGAGTGTTTATGTTCAAGTTTCGATGGTGTGCGTCTTTTTCGCATTTCTATACGCTTTAAGCAGGGTCGCCCATGCCATTTCAGGATCGTCGCTCCTGATGTATGACATGTAAGCTGTAGCCCGATAGCTCCATGCCGCCAGATTGGCCACTCCTGCATCGCGCGCAGCACGGACCGCAATCTCGATGTCGCCCTCCTGACCGGATGGGATTCCAAACAGCTGAATCCATATCTGAGGCTCTTTCCCGTATTTGGTTGCGAGGTCCATGACCATGTCGGAGAACTTACGGACATGGCGGTAAACATCATCGCCTGTGAGCTTGCGCGGCACCCAATACGGGTCTGTGCCGACGATGTCGATCTCAGGCATGGAGAATATCGTTTCCCAATGCGTGGCCTCGTGTTCCCTTGGCAACATGCAAACCGCCGTCCTCATGCCGAGCTCTTTCGCCTTTGCGGCAAGCTTTTTCAGGAATTCGGCTATCGACTGAAACCTGAACTCCATAACCTCATCCGTGAGCTCAAGCGGCATGTCGTAGCCATACATCTCCCTGAACTTGCGCTGGCAATGCTCACATCTGCAGGCCCATCTGTCGCTCCTTGCCGAGAAATGCGGCTCGTCGAAGAAAACTACATCTGCGCCTGTGTCAGCCGCTTTCTCAAGCCATTCCATCATGTAATCGACAGTTTTCGGGTTATTGGGGCATGCGGCAGGAGCGGTTTCGCCGTTGGAAAACACCTGATTGGCATCGCGGTTCCGCGCAACAAATCTGGAAAAGGCCTCTCCACCGAATATTCCCAGAACGCCCCACGGATCGATGTAAACCTCAAGTCCCATCTTATGGCTCAACTGCACGATCTCGACCATCGTGTCGTGATAAAATATCATGTCGTTCTCAGTGTAAGTGTGGACAACAAAATCTATGCCGTTTGACGCCATATCGTAGAGATCATGAGCCACATGCAAAGGGTTCCTCACACCGAAATATGAGACGCCGACCCTCACCCTGTCCTTCATTCTCGTTCCTCCGTTTCGATGAGTTCCTATTTTAAACTAAGTTTTTATGCCGTTCAGAAGCTCGGTCATGGTTTTTCCGAGAACAGGATGCACCAGATCGGGCGCAATCTCGCTCAACGGCTTCAGGACGAAATACCTGTTGACCATGTCCGGATGCGGGATCTTGAGGCGCGGGGTATCGATCACGACGGAATTGTAGAGGAGAATGTCGAGGTCGATGGTTCGCGGCCCCCACCTGATACTTCGTTTCCTGCCAAGCGTTTTTTCTATGAGCTGCAAAGCGTTAAGGAGATGCAGCGGGGAGTAGAAGGTCTCGACATGTGCGAGACAGTTGAGGAACGGCGGCTGGTCAGTGTATCCGTAGGGCTCTGTCTCGATTATGCTTGAGACCCGAATGACGGATATGCCGAAATCGTTCATAAGGCCAAGACTTTTACGAATGTAACCCTCGCGGTCGCCGAGATTGGAGCCTATGCCGATGTAAACTTCTGCCAATTTTTGATAGCCTCCACCATCCTAACGGCCATGACATTGGGCTTAACATCGTGCACGCGAACGATGTCAACCCCTTTCATGGCGCAATACGCCGAGATCGCTATCGTGCCCTCAAGTCGCTGCTCAGGCGGTACATTCCCAAGCACCATGCCTATCATCGACTTACGGGAAGCACCGATGAGTATCGGCAGCTCGAACTCATCCCGAAATCGCTCTATCTCGTTCAAAATCCTCAAGTTGTGCCACAGTTTTTTGCCAAACCCTATGCCCGGATCGAGGATGATTTTGCCTCTCTCGATCCCGTTCCTGACACCATAATCTATCTGCCTGTGAAAGTAGTCGGTTATCTCGGCGATCACATCCCCGTATTCCGGATTTACCTGCATGTCCTTCGGAGTTCCTTTTATGTGCATGATCACAACATAACTTCCGAACTCAGCGGCAACTCTGGCCATTTCAGGATCGAATTGCAAGCCCGAGATGTCGTTCACGATGTCAGCGCCTGCCTCAAGCGCCTGCCTTGCGACAGCCGACTTGTAGGTATCGACCGAGATCAGGATGTCCGGAAAGCGGTCTCTTATCGCCTTCACGACAGGCACCACACGCTCAAGTTCAGTTTCAAGCGGCACAGGGTCGGCTCCGGGCCTCGTTGACTCACCGCCGACATCGATGATGTCGGCGCCCTCGGAAATCATGCGCTCCACGCGCCGCATCGCTACATCCATTGAGACATAACGCCCTCCGTCGTAGAACGAGTCAGGCGTGACATTCAAAATGCCCATCACATAGGTCTTGTGTCCGAATTTCAGGTCACGCGCCATGTTCACCTTCCTATCAAATTTTCGTTTCGAGATATTTAATTGCAAAATGCAAAAAAGTGTAGGGATTTTGTTCTGCAATAAATGATTTGCATCCAATGCGTTAAAGTATTAAAATTCTGTCATGTTTATCTCTGGCATATAATTTGACATTATAAACCAACTGCCCGGAGGAGGGATTGCAATGATTAAAAAAGAAGAAACGGGATTTACTTTGATAGAGTTGATGATGGTCATGGTTTTGATTGGCATCCTTGCTGTGATAGGTTTGCACCAATTTAAAATTTTTAGATATAAGTCTCATCGAACAGAAGCACTAACCAACCTAGATGGGATAAGGGTACACGAACTCACCTTTATGGCAGAAGAGGGATATTTCCTGACAAGCTCATGGTGTCCTGACACAACGCCCGGTCCTACTCCCCACAAATGGACATCGGGAACCAATTTCGACAAGCTTGGGTTCAGCCCCCAGGGCGACCCTTACTATGTTTATGGTGTTGGTGGTTATCCGGATGATGGTGTCGATGATCCTTACTGGATAGACAATCCCATAGACAGCATAGCTGTTGCACACGATGGAAAACACAACATCGCCATGGAAGCGCGCGGCGACATAAACGGCAATGGCATAGAAAATAAACTAATATTGACAGAAGAACCACCGGGGAAAGTTTTAAATCTCAATCCCACGGAATTTTAAGTCTCTGAAGCGGTACTCCTGGGCTTTATTTCCCCCGCTTTTGTAAGTGCAAATTTCGTGAGTATCGGCCCTACCAACTCATAGACGACTGTTGTCGCAACGATCGTGTCAAAAATCATTCCTCCAAACTTCGGGAAGTCAGCTTTAGCTATCAGAGCCACCCCCAGAGCGACGCCTGCTTGAGGGACAAGCGCAAACCCCATGTATTTCCTCACATTAGCTGGAGCTCCGGCCAGCAGGCCACCAACAGCTGCACCGACGGCTTTCCCAATAACCCTTGCCACAAGGTAGGTAAGCCCTATGAGCCCTATATGTTTCAGAGAAGCCAGTTCGAGGTTCGCGCCCGCAAGCACGAAAAACAGCAGGTAAAGCGGCGATTCTATCGACCTTATGGACTCAAAATAACGCTGATTAGCGCCTTTCATGTTAACAAGTGTGGCTCCGAGCGCCATCGACGACAGGAGGATGGAGAATTTCAGGTGGATTGCAAGCCCTATCACTGTGAGGATAAATCCAAGCGTGTAAATCTGAGCTCCAACGGAGGATTTCACGCTTGATGAGAATTTGTTGAAAGCAATTCCTGCGGCCGTTCCAAGTGCGAGTGCCCCAAATATCTCGATTATGGCTTTCCCCAGAGATGTTAACAAAAATGATCCGCCGACATGAACTGCGAGAGCACGCGCTGCCGCAAGTGATATCGAGAATATCATCAGACACCACGCATCATCGATGGCAACCACGCCCAACAGGATGTTCGTGAACACCCCTTTTGCGCGGTATTCCCTTATCACCATGACGGTGGCAGCCGGAGCTGTGGCTGACGCAATTGCTCCGAACAAAAGTGAGATATAAAGCTCTTTCCCCAACAGAAAATAAAACACAAGCGTTACGGTTATCCATGCGCCAGCTGCCTCCATTATTGAGATCAGGATGATGGACCTGCCAAGCTTCCTGAACCTCTCCATCGAGAAGTTCTGGCCTATGGTGAACGCAATCATCCCAAGCACGAGGTTTGAGATGAAACTTGAGGCAGAAAGGATGTGCGGGGAAACAAGGTTCAGGATCTCTTCGCCTATGATGATACCAAGAAGCAGGTCACCTGTTACAGTGGGGATTTTCAGGACATTTATGAGTTTCAGAACCCCATAACCTGAGAGAAAGATTATTCCCAGACTAAGAATAGGATCTAAATGCAATTTAGAATATTCCTTTTTCCTTGAACACCTGCAGCACTATGTCAAATATGCCGAGCATACCGACCAACTTGCCATCCTCATCGACCACAGGGAGCTGCTGAACCTTATGCATTCTAAGAAGCTGGTAAGCCTTTTCGATGCTGTCATCCTGTCTCAAAGCGACGAAATTGTGATCCATGATGTCTTCGACCACGATCAGGCTGCCCATCTCAGGCGTGAGGTCAACGGAAAATATGTCCTCCTCCCAGAACTCATCCATGAAAGGCGCCATTTTTATGATCTCAGGGTTGTAAGGCAGGAAAACATCGATAATGTTTTGAAGCTTCACCATTCCCACGAGCTTTTGTCCGTTATCGACGACCGGCACGAGAGGGAAGGTGTGGAAGCTGGAAAATCTGTTCAAAAGCTCTCTCAGAGGTGTATCCACAGTTACATAAATCACATTTGTGAACATCAATTCCCGAACCTTCATCTCTTCACCTCGCTTTTTCCCAATTTTATTTTAAATTTACAGAAACAACCCCCGTTAATCAAACAGAACGAGGGGCGAAACGACGCCCCTCAAAACCAGCCCAAATGGAGTTTGCCAAATCCGATGATTTTCAAGTCACTCCTTCGGCAAGTTTACCTCACCACTTGCCTATATCTTCCAGTATCCTGTTAACCCCTTCCGTGGCCTTTTCGCAGGCCGTTTTGGCATCCACCTGCCCGATCCACGCCTTGTCGAACTCGCGGGTCACAAGGTCTGTCCATTCTCCAAATCTGGGTGTGAACGGCAGAGGATGTGCGAATTCAAAGGATTTCAGGATGACATTTGCATCGACGCCGAAGCTGTCACACACGGCCTTGTAAACATCGCCATAAGCGACGCTTTTGAGTGCGGGGACAGATGTGCCTGTTCTGGCAAGCACTTCCTGAGCGTGTTTCGAGGAGAAGAACCGCACGAGGAGCCATGCAGCCTCTTTGTTCTTCGTCTTTGCATAGATAGAGTTGCCCGTTCCGTTGGAGAAAACCGCTCTGACCTTGCCTTTAGGCAACAGCGTTATCCCGTAATCCACCTCAGGGACATTGTAATACCTGAAGTTCCACGAGCCAGTCGTGACCATTGCCACCCTGCCGGTGAGGAACGGATCCGCCTGACCGGCAAGCTGGACGGACGAGGGGGCGCTGGAATCCACCAGCATCATGTCGATGAGGAACTGAATTGCCTCGATGGCCTCAGGGGTGTTCAAGGTGCACTTCTTTTTATCCTCGCTCAACACACTTCCGCCGTTCTGCATCACAAAGTCGCCCCAGCAGAGCTCCATATCATTTTGAACGAGGAAGCCATACTGATCCTTTATGCCGTCGTTGTTGAAGTCGATTGTGAGTTTTTTTGCCACCTCGCGAAGCTTTTTCCAGTCCCATGTGGTGTCCGGATACGGCACACCTGCCTTATCGAACAGCTTTTTGTTGTAGAAAAGCACTATCACATTGTAATCCCTCGGAAGGGCGTAATGCTTCCCTTTGTAGGTAAAGAGCTGGTAGGGGATCTCGAAGAAGTCGGTCGTGTCGATGTCGGATGTGTCCATGAATTCAGTGAGATCAAGCAGCAAGCCTTTGCGCGCGAAATCGTAGAAATACCTGCCCGATATCATGAACACATCAGGAGCATTCCCCGCCACAAACTGAGCCTGAAGTTTATCCCAGTATTCGCTCCATGGCGCATACTCGAATTTAACCTCGATATCAGGATGAAGCTTCTCGAACTCCGCAATCAGTTCCTGAGTTGCAGCGACTTCAGCCGGATCAGCCCATCTGAAGTATCTTATCCTGACTTTGCCTCCACTCTCACTTTTTTTACATCCTGCCACGATGATTGCCACGAGTATTGACACCAACAAAAGCCTAAATCTTTTCATTTTGTGCCTCCTGTGATTTGTTCAAAAGAGGATATTGTTAGAAACTCTGAGTTTTCAATCATTAAAGAAAATCGGGTTTCAACCAGACCAATTCCTTCAATGACGGGATTCCAAAGTTGCCAGATTATTGCAGCTTAAAATGGCTTATGATCTCTTCGGCTTTCAGTCTATTGCCATGAGATGGCCAGAAATTCTCAACACCTCTATCTATCAGCTTTCTGAGGCTTTGTTTGACCCCTGACATGTCCTCAAGGAAAGCCGGGAGAGGGCTCGACCAGCACCAGTCCTTCCTGTCCATTAAAAGGTCGCCTACGATCGCATCCCGTTCGGACACAAGGGAAAGTGAACCCGAGGTGTGGCCCGGCGTATGAACGACCTGCCAGTCAAAACCCCATTCCTTCAGGTCAAGCCCGTTCGCATCCAGAATTATGTCGTTTTCATTGGGGACATAAGGCTCGTAGCTAAAATCCAGGAACACGGAGAGTTTGACCGCCAGTTTCAGGCACCAGTTCCGCCCATCAGGAATCTTCATCCTGCCATTTTTGATGTAGTCAACCTCGGCTCTGTGCACGATCAGCCTTGCGTTGGGCAACAGGCGCATCATAGCGGCGAGATTGCCGACATGATCATGATGGTGGTGTGTTATCAGGAGAAACATGACATCTTCCAGCCTGACACCAACATTTTTCAGGCGTTCGACGATGTAATCCACATTAGTGCGAGGGCCGGTATCGACCATCAGCCAGCCCTCGCGCCCTTCGATCAGATAGACATTGGTGTATCTGACCTTAATCTTTTTAACATATCTCACATTCCCATCCATCTTCTTTGGCGCTTATATACCCATCCTTATCTATTTTAATGTTAACCTTTTCATGCTTTTTGACATATTTAGTTTTTTTGCAATGACCTAAAGTCCGATATCCACTGCCTGTCCATTCGAAGACCTTTATTTTTAGCTCGGGATTGGGAGCAAGCAGATCTTCGTCATACATAAAATCTGATGCAGAATAAGTTATCTTGAACTTATGGGACCCAGGAGTTATCCATCTCCAGCCGAGGAAATCGTCTTCAGTAAATTTATCCATCTCATATAGATAAATAAAATAGCATCCCGAAACTTCATCGACATCAAGTTCTCCTTCCACCGAATATTCCTTTCGCTCATCTGGCTCAGGGTCTATTCCGATCTGGATAGACTTGTGTCCCGTCTGCTCCATGTAGCTGTTAATAAGCTCAAAAAACACAGATGCTTTTATAGTAACCTCGTGTTTCCCTTCTTCGGGGCTCTTTTCTTTCAGCTCCCCAAGGCTTTCCTTGCTTATCCAAAAATACGGCTTTCCCTGAATCAATCGAATAGCGTATATGTACTCTGAAGCAGGATGTTCCTCGATAGGCGCATTTACATCTATTATGCCTTCCTGATGAACTACCCCGTGAATCTTCTCATCCGGAGTGAACCACCTCAGCTTTTCCTTCAGGAGTTCATACTCCTCGTCCGAAATTGTGCCGAGCACCTTGCACTCAGTTACACCTTTGGCATGTATTGGATCGGGCAACACAATGATGCGGACACTCATCGAAATTACCTCCTTTTAAAATTTGTCTCTATAAAGTCAACAGCTGTCACGACATCCGCAGCCGCAACAGCTTTTTTATAATCAAGCCCACCAACAGCAATTGCAAGATCCACAACATCAAACATCGGCACATCGTTTTCACCATCCCCAATCGCCACGGAAAAGACCTCATCCAGCCGTTTGTGCAGCTCGATAACAGTTCTGGCGGCCTTACCCTTATCGGTTCTGCCCGTGACCGTTATAAATCGACTGCCTTTCATGACCGTCAGCCCTCTATCTCTCAGGATCTCGATAAATCCGGTCGAGCAATAGCTGAAAATCGTTTCAGAAAAATGCCGCATAGCGGCAAGTCTCGCAAGGTGAATCGGCAATTCGGTGAACCTTACGACCTCCTCCACGCTGGAATTGCCATAGTATTTGAGGCAGAATTCGTCCGCAATAGGGTCAATCTCCTGCCTGATCAGGGAATAATCCAGTCCGAGTTTCAAAACCCTGTATTTCCCTTCCCGTTCATTGACGAATTGGCTAACAGGGTCATCCTCAGGGACAAAAATGCCACCTCCATTCTCCACCACCATTATGGGTGCTATTTGCAGTTCATTCGCGTAAAATTCCTGTTCCGCAAGGGTTTTTGACGAGTTAAAAACGATTTTGAAGCCGATCGATTGCAGCCTCTCGATGATAGGCAGGGCGGGCGATGGGTCGTAGTCGTCGCCGATTAGCGTCTTATCGAGATCGAGGAATACCAATCTCACCATGGCTTCAATTCCAGCAACGAATCCGAATGTGCTCGAACGCCGTCGAACCACCTCTGTGCGTCGATGTGGCCTATCGGAGGCATGACCAGCGGTTTTGGAGGCTCGCCATCGTCAAGAACGCCGTAACTTTTGAGCTCATCCTTTATGCGCTTCCGTATGGTTTCATTGCTTATCGATGAGTGGTAGATGGTGGACAGGGACATCAAAATCATGTCTTTGATATGCTCATCCCCTTTCTCCTCATGGATGTGCGGGTTCAAGGTCTCGATCTGGAAGACCTCGATGCCGCTGTCGTAAACATGCTGCAGACCCTCAGGCACAGATTCGCCTCCGAACTTCTCAAGCAGATAGACAAGCTGATACGGCTCAATGGAATATCCGGTCGAAAATTCCATGATCTCGG
>JALVZN010000029.1 GCA_027037615.1 Caldifarciminota bacterium
AGCCCGTTCGCCACAAGGTGCTGGATCTTTTGGGTGACCTTGCGCTTGTCGGCAAACGCATCAGCGGACATCTAATCGCCATCAAGACCGGACATCCGCATCATGTCGAATTTGCGCGCGAACTGAGAAAACTTTACGGAGGCGAGGCTTACGACATCCACTCGGTGCTGAAATACATGCCGCACAGGTATCCGTTTCTGCTCGTGGACAGGATAGTCTCGCTTGGCAAGGACCTGGTGGTGGGCATCAAGAATGTGACCATCAACGAGCCGTTTTTCCATGGCCATTTCCCCGACGACCCGATAATGCCGGGAGTGCTGATCGTGGAATCCATGGCTCAGGTCGGCGGTTTCCTGCTGCTGAAACGGGTGAATGTGGACGAGTCTGCCGATAAGCTTGTGTATTTCAGCGGGATCGACAATGTCAGGTTTAAGCGACCCGTTCGGCCGGGCGACAGGCTCAGGATCGAGGTCAGGATGTTGCGGTTCGGCGGCAGAATTGCCCGCATGGAAGGCGTGGCGAAGGTCGGATCCGAAATCGCTTGCAAGGCAACGATGTCGGCTGCGATAGTTGATAAACCATGAGGAGGTGTATGGCATGCAGTTGAGACACAGGCCGTTTTTGATAGTCATCTCTGCACCGTCTGGAGGCGGGAAGACCACCGTCAAAAATGTCGTGCTTGAAAGGATGCCGGAGATCGCCTATTCCGTGTCTGCGACCACGAGGAAACCGCGCGAAAATGAGGTCAACGGCGTGGATTACATCTTCGTGACGCATGAGAAGTTCCGCGAATGGCTTTCGTCTGGCGAGCTCCTCGAATGGGCTGAGATTTACGGCGAGTTTTACGGCACCCCGAAATCGCCGATACTGAAATGGCTTGAGGAAGGGCGGGATGTGCTGCTGGACCTGGATGTTCACGGCAAGAGGAGCGTGGAGCGCGCTTTTGTCGGCCGCACGGTCAGCATCTTCCTGCTGCCGCCGAGCATGGAGATACTGAGGGAGCGGTTGTTGGACAGGGGAACGGAGACCGGCGAGGTGCTCGAAAAGCGGCTCAGGCTTGCCAGAAGCGAGATGGATCACGCCTTTGAATACGATTATTGGGTCATCAACGACGAGGTCGAGGCTGCCGCTCAGGAGGTGATGAACATCATCAGGGCGGAAAGGCAGAGGTCTAATAGGTTGATTTACAATGAGTTTCACGAGACGAAGATCCTCGATTTCTATTGATTTTCGGTTTCATTCGCATGGGTCTTCGGGCACCCGATCGCCGATAGCCTCACGGTTGCTCAAAATCACCATGTTTACGCCGATTATGATCAGCACACCGCCGATGAGCTGTGAGGTTGTCGGAGGCTGGTTCAGAAAGATGTAACTCGCCACCGCCACCATCAGCGGCTGAACCGATTTGATTATCGAGACATCCGCAGCTTTCATGTGTTTGAGCGCCTGAAATACTGCAAATGTGGCGGCCACAGGCCCGATAAACGATCCCGTTACGATGTAAGGGATTGCACGGATGTCGGGCAACACGATTCCCCTGTTCACGACGATGTGGTAGCTCGCATAAGCCGTAAACAGGGCGTATGTCCTCAGCGACACGATGAAAATGGGAGGAATGTCCCTGACTTTGATCCTCACGAGTATGGTGTTGAGCGAAAAAGTGGCTACCATTACAACGATTATGAGTATTTTGGGGAGTTCGCCGCGCGGCGATGCGTTCGAGATGATGAGCACGCCGGCTATTGCGACCGAGCCGCCAAGTATCTCCATTGGAGTGAGTTTCTCGCGCAGGATGACAAATCCCCAGAGCGCCACGAACACGGGGCTGAGGTTGCCGACGAACGAGATGACGGATGGGTTCATAATCCGCAAAAGGTAGAAAAATGTGAAGGTGGCTATCGATTCTGACAGGCCGAAATAGATGAAGAAAAGCCTGTGTTTCTTGACACTTGTGATGAATTCGCCCAACTCACCCCGATATGAGATGATGCTCAGGCTGTAAATCGACGCCATGAAGAACCACCAGGCCAGAAATACCTCGGTTTTCACATACATCTGTGCATATTTTGCGAGCACATACACCGAGGAATAGCCCAGGGCGGCCAGCAGTGCGAAAATTATGCCTTTAAGTTTGTCGTCTTTTAACATCGTTCTCCCCCCGCTCATTTGCATGCCGCGGACATGTTATCCCGCGAAGTTCTCCCTCCGACGGATTCCCGTCAGGCAGACAATCACCCAGCCTTTGTCCGTAGCAACCCGGATAGATTTTGGGCGGATATTATAGCGCAACCTCTGCCTTCCAGCCGAACATCATAGAAAATGCGCTTCCACAACCAATTGCATCTGTCTTTTAATCACATTATGATTTGTGATACAAAGTCAATTGGAGGTGAGATTATGGCATGGATAGTCGCTGTTGGTGTGCCCGTTGCCCTGTTTGTCTGGTTCACTATCGCCTATCTCCTCAAAATCGATGTAAACAACCCGACTGTTGCCCGGATTCTCGTGGATTTTAACATCTTGTTGTGGACGATCATAGCTCTGTGGCGGATTTCAAAGGAGTTCGGGAGCCTGAGTTGCCTTAAGCTGCGCGATCCCGTGAAAGCAGTTGCGGTAGGGATTGTGATTGCCCTGTTGCTCGGCGTTCTGAATTTTGTTTTCAGGTTCTGGCCTGCCAGATCTTACAACTTCCCCGGTCCGTATTCGTCTCTGTATGCGTTTATCTCCTTCCTTCTGGGCTCCATCTTAGAAGAGGTTATCTGGCGTGCTTATGTCCTGAGGGCTCTGGGGGCTGGTTTCCTTGGGCTCTGGGTCTCGTCCCTATTTTTCGGCCTGTATCATCTCGGCTTGAGCTTCAAACATTTCGTTTTCGCCACAATTGCAGGATTGGTTTTTGGCGCATTTTACATGCGGACGGGGCTTTTCTGGGCGGTGGCGCTGGGTCATGTCCTCTACAATCTGGTGTTTTCCCGTATCTCAGACAGGTTGTTCGAGATTCTGATCGGACACTAAAAGGTGCTCAGGCCGTTATCCTTTTTTTCGGTCATTTTGCGCCGTATTTCATTGCAAGCTCGTCTAACTCAACGAGCTGTCTCATCAACGGCTCAAGGTATTCGAGCGGCAACATGCTTGATGCGTCCGATTTCGCCGATGGCGGGTTCGGGTGCGTTTCGATGAAAACAGCGTCTATGCCGAACATCACGCCTGCCCTCGCAAGTGGCGGGACGAATTCAGGCAGTCCGCCTCTCGGATCGCTCGACGGTATCCCGTAAACTCTCACGGTATGAGTGACATCGAATATCACCGGGTAGCCGAACTCCCGCAGTATCTTAAGCGACCGAAAATCGACGATGATGTTGTGGTAGCCGAAAAATGTCCCTCGCTCCGTCAGAAAGATGTTGTCGTTTCCAGTCGATTTCACCTTGCCTATCGGGCCTTTCATGTCGTGCGGCTCTAAATACTGCGATTTTTTGAGGTTTATGGGCTTGCCGCTTCTGGCAGCTTCGACCGTGAGCCTCGTCTGCATCACAAGGAACGCCGGAATTTGTATGATGTCAAGCACTTCCGTCGCCATCTTCGCCTCGTCCGGGTAATGCACATCAGAGAGTATCGGGACATCAAGCTCGCGTTTCACCCTCTCAAGCATCTTGAGCCCTTCTTCTATGCCGGGGCCGTAGTAGTGATGGATGCTTGAGCGATTGTCCTTTGCGTAGGACGCTTTGAAGATGTAGCCTATGCCAAGCTTGTCCGCCACGCTTTTGGCGGTGCTCGCTATCCTGATGACGGTGTCCCAGTCCTCCAGCACGCACGGGCCGGCTATCAATGCAATTCTGTTGCCGCCACCGATCTCAACATTCCCAACCTTAATGACTTTCGTCTGCGATGTTTTCTCAATCCCGACCTTCATCGTTGCCTCCTTATGTCTGGTTGAAAAGGATAAAGAAGTTCGAGCCCGAAAGCGAAACCATTTCAGGGGAATGCCTGTGTTATAATTTCACGCAATCGGAGGTCATTGATGAAAATCTTCAGGTTTGACACCATCGATTCCACCAATCTTGAGGCATGGCGGCGGATAAAAAATGGCGAACCCATGCCGTTTGTCGTTGTTGCGGAGACGCAGAGCGGAGGTTACGGCCGAAAAGGCCATGTCTGGTATTCTCCGAAGGGTGGCCTCTGGTTCTCGCTCGCTTTTCAGGGCGATTATCGGCCTGAGGTCATGTCGCTGGCCGCTGCCTATTCGGTGGCCCACACGGTCAAAGAGGTGATCGATTTCTGCCCTAAGATCAGGCTGCCAAACGACATAGTCTTCGGACGCAAGAAGCTTGGAGGCATAATGATCGAGTCTGACGATCAGACGCATGTCCTCGGCGTTGGGCTGAACCTGAATGTCAGGGAGTTCCCGCCTGAGCTCAAGAACGATGCCGTATCGCTCCACAAAGTCGCTCGTGGCGAAGTAGATGCCGAGAAATTCCTCCAGTTAATCGTGGGCAAGTTTTTCAGGTCGCTCGAAACCGGCAACTTCAATGTTTCCAACTGGTTGTGTTGTCTTGGGCGCGATGTGAAATTCCTTTGCGGCGACAGGGAGATAGCTGGCACATTCATGGGGCTCGACGGCTTCACGGTGGTTGTGGAACGCAACGGCGAGTTTGAGGAGTGCCCGCTCGCCCTCGTGTCGGAATTCAGGAGGCAGAGATGAGATACAAAGCGGTGTTTTTCGACCTTGACAAAACGCTCTGGACATTCAAAGATGCGGACGGCCGCCGCCAGATTTACAGGAAACAGGGCCAGAAACTGATCGAAATCCTTACTGGACATGGCGTTGAGGTCAAATGGGATGCCAATTTCATGGGCTCGGTCGTCGGAAACGGGATTTGGGCCGCCGAGCGCGCTGAATACTATTCGACCGCCATCCCGCCCGATTACGGCGCCATCCTGAGGCGCATAGTCGAGTTCTGGGTCGGCGAGATGCCGACGGATCTCGACTGGGACGAGATTTACGCTTCACTCTATGTCGATGAGGCACCCATGAAGTCGATCTATCCCGATGTCCTGCCATCGCTTAAGAAGCTCAAGGATGCCGATGTGAAGCTTGCGATAGTGTCGAACAGGACCATGGGCGGTGAGGCGTTCACCAGAGATTTTGGTTCGACGCCGCTTGCCCCGTTTTTCGATGCGATTGTCGTGTCATGTGATGTGGGGTTCATGAAGCCGCATCCGGAGATCTTTCGGATTGCCATGAGGCGGCTCGGCGTTGCGGCTGACGAGGCCGCTATGGTCGGGGACCTGCTTCGAGCCGATGTCATCGGTGCGCAGAATGCGGGCATAACGGGTATCTGGATCAACCGTGACGGGCAGCCCAACGAGTATCCTTCCGTTAAGCCGGATTTCGAGATCAGCGATTTCCACGAGTTGACGGAGATAGTTTTAGGCGATGAAGGTCTATAAGCTTACTATCGAATACGACGGCACGGACTTCAAAGGCTGGCAAATCCAGCCGAATGTCCGCACGGTTCAGGGCGTGCTCGAAAAGGCCATAGCTCAGCTTGTCAGGCACAATCGGTTCCGATTTGTCGGCGCATCGAGGACCGACACCGGCGTCCATGCTGAGGGACAGGTTGCGAGCCTGAGGGTCGATACGCTCAGGATGGAGCTGCCACAATTCCACTACGCACTCAACCAGATTTTGCCGCCCGATGTGTATGTCAGGTCGATGGAGGAGGCGGATCCGAAGTTTCACGCAAGGTTCCAGGCCAGAGGGAAACTCTATCGCTATCGGCTGATCACAGGCAAGAGGTCGCCAATTCGGCGCAGGTTTGTCTGGGAATACCCGCGAGAGTTAGATTTTGAGCTCCTTCAACGGGTTGCGAAGCAGATCGAAGGGACGCACGACTTCCGCGCGATACTCGTCGGCGAGCAAAAGGATGCGGTTTGCTCGATAGAGATGTCCCAATGGGCGGTCGAGGGCGATGAACTCGTTTACTTCATCAAAGGCAATCGGTTCCTCTACAAAATGGTCAGGATTTTAGTTGCCACGATGGTCGAGATGGCAGCAGGCCACCTACCCGCCGACACGATGACTCTGATCCTGCGCAGCAAGAGGAGGCCGAAGATACTGGTCGCTCCGCCTCAGGGGCTTACCTTGATGCAGGTCTTTTACTGAATTTCACCTGAAAATCGCAATTTTTCGGCTCACAGTGCTATTCCCTGACCTGACCGTTGCGATGTAAACTCCGGATGGCAGGCCGATGTTGAGCCTGTGCGAACCCGCTGCGAACTGCCATTTGCCGAGCATCCGACCGGCTGCATCGTAGAGCTTGAGCTCGCTCCTGTCGGCAAGATTCACCATAAGCTGTCCGTTTGAATACATGATTTTGACGCCGTGGAGGATGTGCGTTCTGTTCTCCTCAACAACTGCTGAGCCTATCGGGTAGTGGTAGTTCGTGTAATCGTTCGGGGCAATGTCGCTCTGAGAGTAGGGCGATGTCGCTTGATTGATGTTGAAGATCGACCATACAACCGAGCCTGGTGTCGTGTTCAACGAGCTGAACGGGATCGCAAGCTCAATCCTGCTGTTGTTGTCGCCGATAGCATAGGTTATGTTGCCTGCCGACTCCCAGCTCCAGTCTGAACCGCCGCTCCCGGTGTAGTGCCAAAGGGCTCCGTTCTCCACCATGTAGTCGGCGCCTATCGAGAAGTCATTGCCCTCGCCTCGATAGCCGGTCGAGACATTCCTGTCCGTGTCGAGGAAAATGTGATAGAAATAGGAGTTGAAATCGATGCTCCCTGCCACGAGGTAGCTGTAATAAAGGTTGACCGTGTCGTAGGTTGACCAGAGGTCCACGAAGTCGCCGTCCGCCGCAAGCCCGTCTCCAGCTTCTTCGGGGTGGTCGTTTGTGTCTAACTGATAGCCGGGCAGCCAGTCGTCAAAGACGCCGTCGATAGTTATGCCGCCGGATTGACCTCCTGAACCCGTTGTCACCGAGACGACAACGCGGTTTTGATCCTCGTGCGATGGCGTGGCGGAGTCCTCGGCCCTGACCATGAAGTAGTAGGTCGTATTTGGCTGCAGGTTGCTGACCGTGTATCTCCACACATAGATGCCGTAGGTGTCGCTGACAGCCGGGACATTCAGAAGCGAGTCTGTGGCGTCAGAAGGGTCGTTGAACGAACTCGTTGAGTAGTAAACATTGAAATGGACGGGTTCGGTCTGATCGCTCACAGGTCCCCACCTGAGTATGACCGATGTGGACTCGGCTGTCGCCGTTCCGACGCCTATCGAGTTGTCCCATGTCGGCGGGTTCCTGTCTCCATCTGGATGGTTGTGGAAAACGCCGTAGTAGATGCCGTCCAGCATGACCGTTGACACATAATCGACCCATGCCTGATCCGAGATCGTGAACTGAATCTGGTTCTGGAGCAGGGAATCGTAATCGGATTGGTCAGGGTTCAGGTAGTCAAGCGCAAAGACCGTGAAACCCTCGTCCTGATGGGCTTCATTGTTGACATAGTATGCCCAATAGTCGCGGTTGTTGTCGAAATATGGGCTGACGACGCCGCGATTGTTGTTCCAATCCCATTCCGTGTAGTAGCACTCGAACAGCACAGCGTTTATGAACGGCCTGATGTTCCATGCGTAAGCGGTTTGATGCGGGTCGAAGTAAAACAGGCCTCTGTTCGGCATGAGGTAGATGTCCGGATAGCGATCTCTCAGGTGCGAGATGAGTGCAGACATGCCCTGAGCTGTCCATCCGTAGTTGCCCCATGGCGATGCGGTGTCAACGGTATCGAGAAACAGGCCGTCAGCGCCCTTTGCAAGCGCTGCATCCGCCTCAGCCTCAACAAAATCCCACCATGTGGTGTCGCCGGCATAGACATAATAGCTGCCCCATGTCCCGTTGCGGTCAGGCACACCGTTGTGGTCGGCATCGTCGAGGTAAAATGAGGCATAGCCCTGATTTTCGTAGATGATGGCATCGCTGTCCGGGTCGTAGTAACACGGGCCGAGCCCGTTGCCCGAAATATTGCCGTCGCTGACCTCGCCTATCGAGACATAAGCCAGCACGATCACATCGTCGTCGGTGCCCTCAATCCCATCGTGCCCTTTCCGTATGGCCTGAAGTTGCTCGGCCGTGATGTTGCTCGGCTCAAGCACGACGAGATCGAAGTCCTGAGCCCGAAAGATCAGCTCATCGTTCCACGATCCATAATAGACGAGGTAGTCCGATGTGGAATCGATGCCCGGAATCGGGCCAGCTGAAAGCATCATGAATACGATTAACCCTGTCATTTTTCCCTCCCTTTTTGGAAAAATTATCTCGCCATCGTTTTTGTCGCTCAACGCCCAAAAAATTGCGCCTTTTGGTCACCGAAAATCTTTAACTTAAAGCGCTCTTTCAACTTGCGCAATTTCACTGAAAAGATACCTTTGCGGGCACATAAACGCCTGACCTGCCGTCAGTTTGTGGAAACTCAGGGCAGGGGAGTGGGATAAAAACATGCCCGGCCTTGCCGGGCATGATGAAGTTCTGGACAGGTCGATTTCGGAGCTATTTTTGAACGAATATGTCCATTCCGACAGCCCGCTTTATCACCTCCCGCAACCGAAGCAGGGCTTGTCCTCGCGTCGCCTCTGACCCCGGTATTGAGATGATGGCAGGCAACGGCTGATCCACCGTCTCGTCAAGGACAGGCTGTATCGCTTCAAGGAAATCTTCCTGAACAAGTATCAGGGCGTATCCCTTATCGATAAACGACTTCACCGCCTCAAGCGCTTCTTCTCCGTTCGTGACAGGGTTTATCTCAAGGTTCACGGCCTTGAACGGAAAGACCACATCATATTCGCCTATGCAAATCACCTTTCCCTCAGAATACATCGGGCAGCCTCTCCCTTATCTTTTCACGCGGGACATTGTTGAGTTTGCCCACGAACACCATCCTGACAACCTTTATCTCGTTCAATTTTGCGAAGAAGTAAGCGATCAGCGGTTCTGGCCCCATGTCGATGTATTTCGTCTGCCTCAAAACCTCTAACAGGAAGTCGTCCATGAGCTTTTCCAGCCTGTTGAACGATCCGTTTTTCTTGTAGCTGCTTATGCCCTCCTCAAGGATGTTGTAGTAGGGGGTGCTGTAAAACTTATGCGGTATGGATTCGAGCGATTCATTCAATGCCTCAGACGGGTCGATTGTGCCGCCTTCCAGTTTCATCTGCGGGTAGAGCGATTCCTGATTGAGAGCCTTCAGCCTTATCAAAGTCTTCAGGTTGAGCAGATCGATCTCGATTTTGCGATAGAAACGGAGGAATTCCGTGGGGCTGTTTTCGGCAAAATGCTTGAACATCGAGCGGTCGATGCTGATGGAGATCGTGCGCGGGTTTTTGTTCTCTGTGTAAAACGCATTTATCGCCGTTTCAAAAGCCCTTGACAGGTATTTCGGCAGCTTGTCGTATTTCTCGTTCTCCATGATCCATTTGAATTCGGGGATCGGCACATTTCCGAGTTCGACAAGGGCGTGATCGAAGTTCTTTTCAGCGATTGCGGCTTTCGTAAGGACCTTGAGGTTGTGGAAATCGTATTTCGATCTCAGTGCTTTGGGGATGGCTGGCTCAGGCGAAAGCCGTTCGATGAGCTCATACACCCTTTTGCGCTCCTTGCGCAGCGCCTGTTCAAACTGGAAAGGCGAATCCAGCTCCGAGAGCCATGCCCCGTAGTCGGAATCCTGAAGCAGGTTTATGAGTTCCTTCGGCTCAGAGGCATCCAGAAGTCGATCCACCTTCTGCCGATCCAAAAGAGAAGGCTCAAGCGCCCGTATCCTTCCAAGCGCATGAGCAAACCTTGTGTCTTCCTGACGGGGAATCCTGATCATTTCTCAAAAAGCATCTTTGCGACATCGGCTTCTATTTCTCTGCTCGCTTCCTCAACGACAAAATCGATTGTGAAGTCCATCTCGATGTCGCCGCGCCTGACCACGAAGCCATCAACATCGCCTTTCTCGAATTTCACGCCCTTGACATCTATCTGAGATTTCAGCGCTTTCTTGATGTCGTCGTTTCCGTAAATCACCGTCTCGTCGCCGTGGAAATGGATCGATGCCGCAAGTTTTTCCATCAGTTTGACATACAGCTCGCGATCGGATCTTATCTTTTCCCTGACCCTTGAGAAGACTTCATCGATAAGCTTTCTCTTTTCGGATAACAACTGCTTTTTGAATTCTATCTTTTTCAGGCCCAGATATTTCTCGATTTCCTGCTTCTTGAGGGTTTCTGCTTCGTCCTGAGCCCGCTTTTCGATGTTCTCGGCTTCCGTTCTGGCGGATTTCAGTATCTCATCTGCCTTCTCTCTGGCTTCTTTCAGGATAGCTTCGGCTTCTTCTTTTGCCTTCTGAAGGATTTTGTCTGTAATCTTCTCTGTGCTCATAGTTTTATGCCCTGAAGCAGGAAAAGGGTTCCCAGAAGCCCCAGCACTGCATAGGTTTCCACCATAGCGCCATAGATAACGGCTTTCATGGAAGCTTCTGGCTGTTTGGCCGACATCTCGACACCTGAGGAGCAGACTTTACCCTGATGTATGCCGGAAAGCAGGCCAGCGATTGCCACAGGCAGTGCAGCGAAGAGGAGTTGAAGTCCCTGCATCGCGGTAACTGGTTTGGGTGTGCCGAAAAGTCCGACTTTGAGGATTATCAACAGGCCGCCGATGAATCCGTAAAACCCCTGCGTTCCAGGAAGTGCGACCAGAAGGAACAGGCGTCCGAATTTGTCCGGATCCTCAGCAAGCACTCCACTTGCTGTGCGGCCGGCAAGTCCGACGCCAACGGCTGAGCCGATGCCACCCAAAAAGATTGCGGTAGCAGCAGCCAGTATGGCAAGCGATAGTCCGAGTGCAGTGCCTCCCTGTGTTCCACCCATCTGTGTTATCAAGCCCCAGATCATATCCATTTAAAATACCTCCTTTTCAGTATGACTTTGAATGCAAATGCCCCCGTCAGGGGACACGAAACCCGCTAATTTTCAACTTCTACAAAATCGTATCGTTCAGAGAAAGGACGGAACGGTTTTCCGCCGTCCGTGTAAAAATGGGTAAAGAACTCCACATATTGTAGCCTCATCGTGTGCACGAACGCACCGAGCACATTCACGGCTATGCTGAAGATGTGTCCGCCTATGAGTATCAGGATTGCGATGAGCCATCCCACAAATGGGATCGGCTTGACAAGCTGAGCTGTGATGTTTACAGCCATCGCTATGCCAGCGGTCACCATGCCAAGCGCCATGAGACGGACATAGGAGAGCAGGTCGCCCACGAACCCGATGCCGTTGTAGATGTTGTAAAGCCCTTCAAATACGCGCAGTATCGGGTTTTTGCTCTTGCTGCTCAGGAAAAGTATCAGCGCAAGTCCGAGGTAAATCGGCCATTTTGCCCATTCAAAATGCGCAACATAGAGGAGCACCAACCCCATCAGCACGATTATCCACGCCAGTTCGTTGGCAATTCCGTCGATTTTCTCGCCGAGTTTCCATTTGTTGTAGAACCCAATCATGAGCCCGAAGAGGATCTGGATGTAGCCCATTGCGAGCGAGATGTAGAAGAACTTCATTGGCTCCTGCATGGGGTCGAACCACATGAGTTTCATGCGAATTGAGTTGAGGAACGACATGTTGAACCTGACGAACAGATCGCCGAACCATCCGCCTGTCAGGGCACCGGCGATGATCGTGAAGAGGCCGCCGCCAGCGAGTATCGCAAGCAGCTTGTTGCTGGCCCCCATTTTCTTCATGAGCCACAGCGAGAACAGGGCAATGATGAGCCCGTAGCCGGCGTCTGTCAAGCATACGCCGAAGAAGACTATGAAGAACGGCGTGAGCAACGGCGTCGGATCCACCTCTCTGAAGTCAGGCAGCCCATACATCTCGGTTATGAGCTCGTAAGGGCGGAAGAACTTTTTGTTTTTCAAGGCGATGGGAGGCTTCTCGTCATCCGAGATAGGGAGCTCGACGACCGTGGCGGATTCAAATTTGTCCACGATCTCGTTGAATTTGTCCCAGTTGTCCTTCAAAACCCATCCTTCAAGGATGAATGTCTCGTTTGTGGCGAATGAGAGCTCCTCAATCTTTTCCCTCTCAAAAAGTGTGGCGTAGTAGTCGTGAATTACGAGCAACTTGCGCCTCTCGGACGCAAGCTCAGCGAGTTCTGCCTCAAGTTTCCCTTCCTCAAGCTCCAGTTCCTTCAGCTTGTCTTTCAGATTTGCAAGGATTTCGCTGACCTTGCCCTTCAGACCGGAGAAATCGAAAGGCTCAAAGCCACAGGCCATCAAAGCCTTTTTGACCTCGTCCTGCTTTTCCTTGAGGTAAGCGACTACGACATAAACCTTTTTCGAGTCCCGATTTACCTCTTCGAACTCTACCGATGCGTCCTTCAAAAGCTCCACGGATTTAACAGGCACGGTGCCGGCAGTGAGCACGACATCCCCTCGCTCGCCGAACTCGGTCACATCGTAGTCCATCGGCTCCCACGGCGAGAGACTGTTGATGAGGTCGCGAATGGTGTTTTTCTCAAGTTTTATGTTGTTCTGACGCCGTTTAATCTGCTCGTATTTCTCAAGCACGGGGGATGGGTCGTAATTTTTGACGATCTCGTGATATTCCTTTGAGGATACCTTTTCGCGCCCGCCGCCGAATAGGCCGCCGCCAGATGGCGGTGCGTAGGCCTTCAGCCCGTTTATAACTCTTTTGAGCCTCTGGAGGATGTCGTCGCGCTGGGCTCTCAGGGGTTTCTCAGATTCTTTCAGTTCGTCAAAGAGGTTGCTCTGCCAGATATCCGAGATGTGGATTATTGAGGCCTTCTGAAGCTCCTTGACGAGAGCTTCTTTCTCATCCTTGTGGACGACAAGCAGAACCTTCTTTACATCTGATATCGCCATTTCAGGACACCAGCGTTTTTAATACATACTCGACGGCTGAATCCAGTTTGTCTTTCACGGCACCGCGCAGCTGTTCTTTTTCCTTATCGGTCTCCTTTTCCAGTTCAGCGGCAAGCTGTTCGGCCTCTTTTCGCGCTTCTTCGATTGCCTTCTTCTTAAGCTCAGCGGCTTTCTTCTCTGCCTCAGCGATTATCTTTTTTGCCTGTTCTTCTGCTTCTGCCACAATGCGTTTTGCCTCAGACTGCGCTTCCGCCCTGATCTCTTCAGCTTTCCTCTCTGCTTCTTTTATGTTTTTGAGAAGCTCCATTGATTGCCTCCCTTAAGCTTTTTACGGCTGCAAATTTTAAAGTTTCAGTCGCCGTTGCGTCAAAAAAAGATTTGTGTGATATAATTCAAAACCAGAACTTAGAAAATGGAGGAAAAGGAAATGATATCGAAGCTTTCGATCAGGGATCTTGAGGATGTGACCTATCGTGGTAGGGTGGTGTTCGTCCGCGTTGACTTCAATGTCCCGATCAAAGATGGCGTTATAACCGATGACACAAGGGTCAGGGCGGCATTGCCGACGATAAACTACCTCAGGGAGCGCGGGGCTCGTCTGGTGCTCGCATCGCATCTCGGCCGTCCGAAAGGCAAAGTTGTGCCTGAGCTGTCGCTCAAGCCTGTTGCCGAACACCTATCGGAGCTGCTGGGAATTGATGTCAAATTCGCCAGCGACTGCGTGGGCGAGGAAGTTGACCGCATGAAAGAGGAGCTCAGGGATGGCGACATCCTCGTCCTCGAAAACCTCCGCTTCCACGCCGAGGAGAAGAAAAACGACCCTGAGTTTGCGCGTGCACTTGCGAATGGCGTCGATATCTATGTCAACGATGCGTTTGGCAC
>JALVZN010000030.1 GCA_027037615.1 Caldifarciminota bacterium
CCTTTGACGCTGTGCAGGTTGGTCCATCTCCAGAGCTCATAGTCGATTATCCAGAAGGAAGAAGCGGATGCGCCAAGTCCAAGGTATTTCTGCCATTTCCAGTAAATCATGTTGTGGCGCGATTCAAATCCCGGAATGGCAAAGTTTGAGATCTCATATCTACGAAAGCCATGTGCCGAGAGCACTTCCTCCCTTATCTCAAAGAGCTCAATCACGCGATCGACGGAGGGCATCTTTATCGAGCCGTAGTCAACAAGAAGTTTGAGTTTTGTGTTTTCCTCGACGGTCAACGAATAGGTGGAGATGTGAGTTGGAGCAAGGGAGACTGCCCAGTTCAGGGTATGCCGCCATGTCTCAGGCGATTCGTCTGGCAAACCGAATATGAGATCAAGGTTGATGTTGTCGATGCCGTGTTTCCTGATCAGCTCCACGCTTTTTTCTACATCTTTTACAGTGTGCAGGCGGCCGAGATATTTGAGTGCCTCATCGGAACCGTATTGTGCCCCAAGACTTATCCTGTTAACGCCTAACTCGACGGCTGTTTCAAGGAATGCTTCTGTAAGCGATTCGGGGTTCGCCTCAACAGTAAACTCGATGTCATCCTCAAAATCGAAAGTTTCCTTGAGCCCCAGAATTAACCTGCGGAACATGGATGGCGATAGTTTGGTGGGTGTTCCACCACCGATGTAAATCGTGGAGAACTTTGTCCCTGAAACTATATCCCCTGTCATCTCAGCTTCCTTGAGCACGGCATCGATGTAACTATCGAAAAGCGCAGGATCCCCATCTCCGACAGGAATAGAGTAAAAAGCGCAATACATGCATTTGCTCGTGCAGAACGGGATGTGAACATAAAGTCCCTTTGCCATATCGTATCTCCCTCCACAATCGGGGGAAGATTATAATGTCACATGGTGATATCACGAAGTGGCTCTCCCGCTGTGTGTTCATTCTTATGGACAATGTTGCATCCAGACATTAAAATGAGCGGCGAAATGGAGGACTTAAATGCATGAGTGGGCACTTGCAGAGGCAGTTTTGAAGACTTCCATCAAGGTGGCGAAGGAACGAAATATCAAAAAACTGTCCGAGGTTGAGGTGGTGCTCGGCCAGCTTCAGGATGTGGATAAGGAAATTCTGGAATTTGCACTCGAAAACATGAAAAAAGGCACGGTTGCGGACAGTGCAAAATTTGAATTCATCGAAGAGGCTGCCGAATTTAAATGTCGCAATTGCGGGAATGTCTGGAGGATGAACGATAACCCTATCGATGATGCTATCATAAAAGAGGCTGTGCATTTCCTTCCCGAAACCATACACTCCTTTTTGCGTTGCCCTAATTGCGGTAGCGCTGATTTTGAAGTTGTGAAGGGTAGGGGAGTTTATATCAAATCGGTTAAGGGCGAGTGAGCATGATAAACGAATTCTCGCCTGCGAGCGCATTTCAATCTAAGAACCTTACAGTGTTCTTGTAAAAACCATCGGTTTTGCTATATACATGTCAATCATAGATTTTGCATGGTCAAAGTTGTAGTCAAACCTTTATGCGTTATCCTTGATTTGAAACATGGAGGTAGCATGGGCAATGTATTGAATGACAGGCATATTTGGAATTCTGAGGTGATCATGTCAGTTGCAGGTGGGAACAAAAATTTAGGGATATCCCCACCATGGGCATTGGAATGCCATTCGACCACAGACCATACATTTACCAACGGAGCAATAACACTATTCCTCAGCAAAAATCAAGAGATTCTGGTAGAAACGGACTTTGCGATTCCGGTCCTTCTTTGTGTAAAATCCAACTTGACGGTAAAATTTAAAGGGTTATGAATTTCCTTTTAGCTGCACTTATCTTTTTGAAACCAGGGGATGCAGTGGTAATAAAGTTCAGGCAGCCCACTTCTTTATCCAAATACGACTACGGCCACTATACTTACACGAATGTCGATACAATATTCGTGGAAGGGGATACGACTGTTTTTGTGCCGTTTATTGGCAGGATCAGTGTGAGCAAGTTCACGGCAAAGGAGCTGCAGGACACGATCTATAACTCTTACTCCGGATATTTCAGAAAGCCAGTTTACAATGTTTCCGTCCTTTACAGGGTGTATGTTATCGGAGAAGTGAAAAGGCCCGGTGAGTATTACATTGAGCCTTATGACGACATCTGGAACGCCATAGGCAAAGCTGGAGGGATAACCCCTGACGGCGATCTTAACAGGGTTAAGATCATAAGGAACGGCCGTGCGCTCAACATAAACATCAAAAAAGCTATGCGAGAGCGGAAACCGGTTGAGCTCTTAGGCATCCAATCCGGGGATATCATCGAGGTGAAAAGGAAACCGATGGTTTTTGTAAGGCAGGCGCTTGACCTCATGTGGAAGATCGTGCTGATATGGAGCGCTGTCAGAAGATGATGAGCTTGATGATAATTGCCAATAATGTTCCCAAAATTACGATGAATGTGCTTTTTTCCGAGTAAAGTGCGGCTTTGAAATCGCCGTTCAAAGCATCTTCCACCCTGAACAACCTCAGATCCGGAATAATCCTCGGGACACGGCTGCGGTAGGCTTCAAATTCCTGTCCAAATTTCGATGACAGGTATTCTTCCTCAGCGTGAATTATCGGGATGTATTCCAGCCAGAAAAGCACCGTGTATGCCAGCAGGAGATAGGGGTATAGTGCGCCGGAGAACAGCACAACTCCGAACCCGATGAGGAAGTTGCCGATGTAGATGGGATTTCTTGTCACGCTGTAAGGCCCCTTTGTCGTGAGCTTAGGGGCTGTGATCTGACGGGATCGTGTGGTGAGTCCTGAGAACGACACGCTCCAGATTCTGAGCGCTTCTCCCAAAATGACGAAAAGCAGGCCGGGCGCAAGCATGCAATGCCTTCTATCTGCGAAAACTATGGCGAGGAGGAAGATCGGAACCCCCATGTATCCTCGAACCCTGAAAAATGCCCGTCCAATTCTGGCCAAGTTCATGGTGTTGCTCCTTTCGCAGCTTTCTGGAGGATTCCGGATAGTTTCAGCCGTCTGTCGATGTCCTGAATGACTTTGAACGCTATCCTGAGTGCCCTCAAGCCGTCCTCTCCCGATACCTCGACCCGCCTGTCAAACCTTATGGCGTCTATGAACGATTCGAGCTCAAGCCTGAGAGGCTCAACTCTTTTGTTCACATCCGGGAAAAATGGGAGTATGGAGGAGTCTATCTTTTTGTGAATTTCCACATCCATTGCCACGAGGTTGATGGATATGTATGCATCTGGCTGAAAGATGCGTATTTTCCTCTTCTTTCCGATATATGCCCGGCTTGCCGTGAGGTTGGCGATCTCTCCTCTGTCAAATTCAAGTCTGGCGTTGGCGACATCTATCGTGTCGGTGAGGATCGGCACTCCGGCGCCGTCTATCCTGACGGGCTCTTTGCCCATGAAGAAAAGCGTCAGGTCGATGTCATGTATCATCAGGTCAAGCACAACATCGACATCGGTGCTCCTTGCACTGTATTGGGACAAACGATGGCTTTCTATAAAATGCGGATCATGGATTTGGTCTTTGACGGCAAGGAGGGCGGGGTTGAACCTCTCGATGTGCCCGATCTGCAGTTTTACGCCTTTCTCTTTGGCCAGCTTTATTAGCTCTTCGGCTTCTTCTATCGTGCGTGCCATCGGCTTTTCTAAAAACAGATGTTTTCCGTGTTCCAGCACCATTTTGCCGACATCGTGGTGGTTGACCGTTGGCACGACACAGCTTATCGCATCGACCTCTTTGATAAGCTCTTCGGGAGAGGAGTAAGCCTTTGTATCCCACTGAGATGCCACCGATCTGGCTCTCTCCATGTCTATATCGTAGATACCTACCAGCTCACACGAATCCAGTTGAGATAGCACTCTGGTGTGATGGAATCCAAGGTGGCCGACGCCGATGACCCCGATCTTAAGCTTCATAAATCAGCTCTCCTTTCTTGAACACCGCCACGGTGAGGTTTCTGCCGAATTCATACACGGTGTGAATGTAGGAATGAGCGTCGATGACGGTGATGTCCGCCAATTTCCCGGTTTGGAGGCTGCCCAGCTCCCTGCCTTTGCCGATTGCATAAGCCGCATTGAGAGTAGCAGCTGTGAGCGCTTCGGAAGGCGACATGTCCATCATCATCGTTGCCAGCCCCATCGATATGGCCTGAGAGATAACGGGTGATGTGCCGGGATTGTGGTCCGTTGCGAGTGCGACAGGCACACCGGCCTCAATGAATTTGCGGGCAGGTGCATAGACCCGATGCCGCAACATGAATGTCGTTGCGGGCAGCAGGACGGCGATGGTGCCGGCCTCCGCCATCTCTTTGATGCCGTTTTCGGATACCTTCACGAGATGGTCAGCTGATACGGCGCCAAGTTTTGCCGCAAGCTCTGCACCTCCCCCCGGAGCGAGTTCGTCAGCATGCAGTTTCAGCTTGTAACCCAGTTCCGAGGCCCTTCCAAGGATGCGCTCGGTCTCCTCCGCCGTGAAAGCGCCCTCGTCCATGAACACATCCACAAACTCAGCAAGCGCTTTGAAATCCGGCAGCATCCTGTCGATTATCAGCGAGATATAACCTTCACGGTCATCTTTGAACTCCGGCGGTATGGCGTGCGCTCCGAGGAATGTCGGCACAACTGTCACAGAGGTCTCCATAGCGAGCGCATTTATGACCTTGAGGAGTTTGAGCTCGTGTTCGTATGAGAGGCCATAGCCGGACTTTATTTCCACAGTGGTTGTGCCATGTGCAACGGCAATCTGGAGTCGCTTGCGGGCAAGCTCAAGCAGTTCGGCTTCGCTCAATTCCCTTGTCTGTTTGACCGTGTCGTTAATTCCGCCGCCTGTTTTCAAGATCTCGATGTAAGGCACGCCTTCAAGCCGCAGCTCAAATTCCGAATGCCTGCATCCGCCATAGACAAGGTGAGTGTGAGGGTCAACAAGGCCGGGAATGGCGGTCTTGCCTTCAAACACAAATTCTCTGTCCGCTTTGTAGCTCCGCTTAATGTCATCGCTTCTGCCGATGTCGATAATCTTGCCATTTTTAATGGCAATACCCCCGTCTTTTATCACTCTTATGCGCCCCTGCTCTTCGCCTGCGAGAGGCGAACCTTTGAGGTCAATTGGGGTAGCTATCTCTTCAAAATCGAGCAGCAAAACATCGACTGCATCTTTACCAGCCTCTCCCATAATTGCGCTCCGTTTGTCAAAATTATAGAGCTTACTGCTGTGTGACAGCATACAGCTCTTTACCTTTAAAATAAATTTCAGGTAAAAGGAGGTTAAATCATGCATACTCTGATCATCGTGGCCATTTTTGCAGTTCACGGTGTTCCAAGAATGGTAACAATGAGAAGTGACAACCTGCCGGCCAACTGGATCGTGTCGCTCAGGGAGATAGGGTGGAGTAAACACAATCTGGAGATATTCACGGATCCTCTTATGGATTTTGTAGCCCCTAACATCGGGGGACAACTAAACCACGGCAAATTTTATGTGGCAGGCAGGATATGGGTTTTCAAAGGGGGCTGGCTGTTCGGGCTGCTGAACAGCGACATCGAGCGGGCCAAAATCCATAATGCATCCGGATTCAACTTTCTGGTTGGGTTTTCTTACAAACCGATCGTGTTCAACTACCAGCTTGCGTTTGTTGGAGGTGATTTCCACAATTCCATCATGGTTGGCGGAGAGTTCATTCCGCATATTGAAACTGAGGCCGGATATGACATAAACGCATCCCAATTTCGCCTTGGACTTGCGTTTAGCCTGACAAGAAAGTCCGCATTTTTGAAAATAGGTGCCACGATGCCTGGCCCCGGCTTGTTGGTTTCTCCTATCGTAGATTTCGGAGTGAGATGGTGATCAGATAGTGTATGCTGTTTGTTCGCAGATTTTGAGGAGGAGGGTTAAAGGCATTCTGATCATGGATATTTCTTGAGGCGGAATTTCGTTGTTCTCTCGCGTGACGAATATAACAGCTTTAACCCGCCCGTTTATCTTTATGTTTGCGATGTTGTAATACCGTATTTTTTGCTGCTTAAGAACCTCTGCTATACTCTTTTTCAATTCGGCGGACGGGTTGGATTTGGCTTTAAATGCATGTATCGGAGGCAAGAGATCATCCTGCCCCAGCCTTATCCAATCGCTTATCCGACACGATTCATCAACTGAAAAAAGGTATAACGTCTTGTAGTTCAGTTCATTCTTGATCGTGCGTAAAATCGTAAGAAGCCGATCATGCTCGCTTTGAAGCGTGGTTACGATGCTGGATATCTTTCCTGCTACGGAGTAATGAACCCACGCATAGGCGGATTCCAACCTATATCTTTTCACTTCGTCGTTATAGATACCGGGTGTTTTGACAGGGGGCGATAACAGGATTTCGCCTAGATTTTTTATTGCGAGCATAGCGATTTCGGGATCCCATTGTTTCCCAGCCTGTTGTCTCAAGTTTTGCCTGATCTCACTGATCCGTAGTGCATTACGGTATATCCTGTCAGATGACATAGTTTCTATAGCGTCAGCGACTGCTAAGATTCGCGCCTCAAGGGGTATTTTTTCGCCTTTGAGCCCTTCGGGATAGCCCAATCCGTCCCACCTTTCATGATGGTATTTGACCCATGGGATTATGTCCCAGAATTCCCTGTATTGCTGCAATATCTGAGCGCCGAGAACCGGATGCATCTCGACAATACGCCGTTCTCGCCTGTTGAGATGCACAGGTTTCAACAAAATCGCCTCAGGAACGCCTATCTTCCCGATGTCGTGTAGCAAACCGGCAATAAAAATGCGTTCAATCTTATCGGCAGGCAGTCCCATAAGCTCAGCTATCTTTGCCGCAAAGGCTGCCACCCTCTCGGAATGGTTTTCAGTGTGAGGATCACGCATATCAACCATTCCCTTGATCAACGAAAGGGTGTCCTCAAAGTTCTTACTTAGTTTGTGCAGTGCCGCTTTCTCCTTGAAGCTTTTGATCGCTGTGCCAAAAATCATGTGCACTACGCTTGCGGTTATCCGAAAAATAGTGAGATTTTCGTTCTGAACCGTGCCGTCTATGAGAAAAATAATATCTGTCTTGCCCTCACGCGACTTTTCTGATGCTATCACCCATGTGTATTTGTCTATGTTTCCGTTTATGACGCCGGAATCGTTGAGATCGAGGAAGTTTATGACCTGGTAACGGGAGGGCAATTTTCCAACTGAGGCGCCGTGAGATTCAAACTCCGTTTTGAATTTAACGCTGATGTAGGTGAAACCGAAGCTTTGATGTAACACATGGGCTATCAACTGAGTTAGTCTATCCATTGAAAGCTCCATATTCCAGATGGGAGCCACCAACATCAGAAAATTCAGAAAAGATTCGACGGTTTTTTGATTTATGATTTTGTTGTGGAGCATTTTCAGGCTAACTATCAAACGGATCAGGTTTCTGATAAGCAATTTTTCGTAATTAGAGAGTGGTTTTTTGCGACTCATTACAAGTATTCCAACCCCTTTGTTGTGTTCGATATACTCTTCATGTTTCCAGATCATTTTGAGCTTTTGGGAATTGGATGCTAAGCGCTCGGAGAGGCAGTCCAGCAGCATGGTTAAAGAGTTGGCGCCTTTCATGCACTTTTTTATGGTGGAACTGGATACTCCATGGGAGAATAAAACCTCTGTTGAGCCCGTGGAAAAATATTCGTCAGGTGATTGGACGATAAGCAGATACTTGAGCCTGGTTACTGAGATAAGCGTGTCCAGGAAATCCTGGACTTCAGGAATCCTGTTTTTGCCTTTCAAGGTAATCATGATGCGCTGTAACGAGTATTTTGATGTGTTTGTGACCGTTTAGTTCAAGTTCGAGCAGACCGTCCTCAACGATGTTGTCAATAAAAATCCTCGATGTGATGAGGAAGGACGGCTCAATCTGCCCGCTATTTATGAGCGCTACCCCCTGCTCAAAATCGGATGGCAGATATGTCCACGAGCCCATGACAATTTTTTCCTGTTTGACAAACTCGACGAGGTTGAGCGGGTGGCTTTTCTGGTAGTGTATGGCCACAGCAATCACTTTCCCGTTCTTGCGTGCGAGGTTGAGTGCCACGCCGAGCGAGCTTTTCGATGGCGCATAGCTTGACATAAAGCCCGCAGAAACATGAGAACCGCCTGCGTCAAACGCAAAATCCGCACCGCCGCCGGTTTTCTCCATGAACAGATAGACATCATCCTTGTTGAACGGATTTGATACGCTAATTGGGGTGGGCATCTTCTTTCTGATCAGCTCGCGCTTCTCCCGACTGGACTCAAATAGATAGACATTGGGCGTTTTGAGGAGTGCTATCTGGGCGATGAGCAGTCCAATTGTGCCTCCACCCACCACGGCGACATGTGATTTGGGCGTTATATTTGCCATGTTCAAAGCGTGCACGGCAACCGCGATAGGTTCACCGAACGACAAGACATCGGATGGAACATCGTCTTTCATGACATATACATTCTCGCGAGGGACAACGACATACTCTGCCATGCCGCCGTCCGTGTTAAATCCCATGTAAGCCTGATTTACGCAGAGATTTTGTCTGTTTGAACGGCAATAAATGCACTTGCCGCAGTAAAGCAGCGGGGATACAGTTACCTTGTCGTTTAAGTTCAGCCCCTTAACACCCTTCCCGATGTCAACGACATATCCGCCGAATTCGTGCCCGATGATGATAGGCGCCTTTTTGTTGGTAAGCGGATGCGGTTTATCGGAGGATATCAGGATTGGCCCGGCGATAAACTCATGCACATCAGAGCCGCAAATGCCGGCCCATGTGACTTTCACTTTAACTGTTCCATCTTCAACACTGGGTTCGGGGACATCATCAACCCGAACATCACGCTTACCGTACCAACGAACAACTTTCATGATACACCAGCTCTGTTTTGTGCCGGGGACGATTTACTCACTCCCTGGCCATCCGCTCCTTCAGTTTGCTGATCCGCTCGATAGCCACCGCATCCTCGATATACATCTTTGCAAGGTAATAGCTCACAAAATCGCCGAAATAAATCAGATAAAAGACCCGCTCGATCAGGGTTTCGCCCCTGGACTCGAGAAACTCAAATCCGAGAACGGATTCGTCTATCAGTTCGGATGTGTGTTTCATGCGGGCTTTGATTCTCGCATGATCGTCTTTATCCGTGATGAAGAGAGCCCACATCTCCTCAACAAGCTCTTCAGGATGTTTAATCCCTGCGATCTCGTTGTGGTTCATTTCAGGTATAGGCATGAAATGTGCGAATGCCTTTGCGTTCTCGTTGATCTGAGCTTTCCAGCGCAATCCGACAGGACTGAGTCTCCTTGATGTGTAGATGAGCGGCAGTCGTTTGTAAAATCTGCCTGCCATCTCGAACGGCTCGGAATCGGGCTCTGCGAATGTGTCCCTGAGTTTGTAGAGGTAATCAGCAGCCCTTTTGAGTTCGTCCAATTTGCCCTTTGCAGCTCCTGACAGCTCAAAAACTTTGATAATCGGGACAAGAAGCCAGCCGAGCGCCGCACGAGGTGGCAATCCTTGTGGGATTTTCACAAAGTGATCGCCGTTTTCCGAGGTCAACGACTCCAGTTTGCCGTCAGATGAGATCGCAACGATGGTGGCTCCCCGTTTGCGGGCAAATTCGTAGCATGAGAGTGTTTCCTCTGTGTTGCCTGAATAGCTTGACACGAATACCAGACTGTTCTCGCCAACATAGGCAGGAAGTTCGTAATCTCGCACTGATTCCATAGGCACGGGTATGTCCGAAAGGAAAAGCTGTGCAAGGTCACCGGATATGGCTGAGCCTCCCATACCGGCAAATACGATGTTTTTCACGGATGAAAGATCCACCACAGGAACATCGAAACCAATTGCTTCCTCGATCTCCTGAGGCAACTTTTTGATGTAGTCCAACATATCTGCCATATCATTCCTCCTTGATGGTCATACCCTTTGTGTAGCACATGGGTTATAAAGTTTGTGATGTTTCTATTCAAGACATCGAGAAGCATCACAAAAAAGTACGGGAAACGGAAAGGGAGAACTACAAATTGGGGAATAGAAAAAGGGTGAAAAATGTTGAGATCCGTTTCTTTTCCCGTTTCTTTCGTGAAAAAAATTTACTTCCAATCCACACAGAGGCACTGGAGATAAGGAGGAATGTCCTTGGAGATGGGCATCCAGATATGGCGAACAGTTACAACACCTGTGGAGCTTACGTTTCCATGGGCAACTACGACAAGGCGATAGAGTATTTCGAGAAGGCGTTCAGGATATTGAAACCGCTTCTCGGTGAATACCATCCTCATACGAAAATTGTTCTGGAAAAAACTCGTCTGTACCTATCAAGCCAAAGGCGAACATGCCGAATTTGAGCGGCTTTTGGCGGAGCTCGCTGAAATCGAGCGGCAATGTAGTGGCCAGGACGGGGACTGAAAAGGCTGATCGCATGGCTTCGCTGACAAGTTGCCGTTGATTCCAACTCCAATCTTCGTTTTCGGCAATACCTCTGATCGGTGAGGCGCGAAACCGTCAAAAAATGACCCCCACCGCGCGGTGGGGGCTTCTGTTTTCAGCCTTTCTCGTTTTTGATATAGACGAACCAGTAGAGCGTGGCGACGAAGAACGCGCCACCGATAATTCGCCACAGTCACAGGATGCCGCGGGTCAGGGCCGCCATGAACGGAAGGTTGACCTTGGCATTTGAAAGTCTCAAATCCCCCTCAAACACGGTGCACCTAACGGGTCATCTCACTTTCCAGACGGAGCAAAAACTCCTTCCATGAGATGCCAGCTGAGAAGCCGCCCAGACCGGTTGAGGCCACAACTCGATGGCATGGGATGATGATGGGCACGGGATTCCTCTTCATGGCCTGACCGACCGCCCTTGCATATCCGCGCATGCCCATGCTCAAGGCCAGCTCGCCGTAAGTTATCGTTTCGCCGCACTCGGTGCTGCGGCGCAGGTGCAACAACACCTTTCTGGTGAAATCGGGCAGCTGGTCGATCCTGACATCGATGTCGCTGAGATCACAGGTCTTAGCCTTGAGGTAGGCGACGACTCTGTAAACCGCATCCCTGAAAGCGGCTGAACCGTTGACCGTCACGGATACGACATCCTCTGGATAAAACGGCGTGCCGAGGAGCGATATTCGGGAGATCAGGTGGTCATCGCCCAAAATCAGGACTTTTGCGCCGCCTGAGAGCACTATCTCGGCCCGCATCAGCGAATGAGGCCGTGTTTCTGGAGTTCCTTTGCGAGTTTTTCAGCGAGTTCCACGGGGTCGCCCGACCACTTGACGCCGCCCCTGTGTTTCTGCGGTGGCGCAAACATCTTCTTCACCCTCGTCGGCGAGCCGTCGAGCCCGATGAACCTACGGTCAGCTCCCACATCGTCGGCGGTCCACACCTTGACCTTGAACCTTTTGGCCTTCATGACGCCCCTGAACGACGGCAGTCGCGGCTGGTTTATGTCTTTCACAACGGTGAGCACTGCCGGCAGTTTGACCTCGATCCTGTCAAACCCGTAGGATGTCATTCGCTGCACGACGGCCTTTTCCGATGTGATCTCCTCGATTTTCCTGACATAGGTCACCTGAGGGATGTTGAGCCATTGGGCGAGCTCAGGCCCTGTCTGGCCGGTGTCGCCGTCTATCGCCTGACGGCCTGCGAAAATAAGGCCGAAATCGCCGATTTTTTTGATGCCCATCGCAAGAGAATAGCTCGTTGCGAGCGTGTCCGCACCGGCAAACGCCCTGTCGGACAGCAGGATCCCGTCGTCTGCGCCCATCGCTATCGCTTCCTTGATAACCGCTTCCGCTTGAGGCGGCCCCATCGATAAAACTATCACCTTGCTGCCATCGTTCAGCCGCTCACGCACCCTGAGCGCCTCTTCGACCGCATAGGTGTCGAACGGGTTCATTATCGACTTGACACCCTCACGGATAAGAGTGCCCTTCTCAAAATCGATCTTCACATCAGCCGTGTCCGGAACCTGTTTGATGCAAACGATGATGTTCATTTTCATCTCCTGTTGGCAGGGAATTTTAACTAACATGGCTGAATATCACAACTGCGATGCGGTGCTGCCTCGACTTTTGTGTTAAAATCATTAAAAACTTCAGGAGGAGAAAGATGAAGATGTTCAGGTTGACCCCATGGCCCAGATACATCTTTGAGCCCAACGGTCTTGAAAAACATCTCGGTCGTGAGGCGGCGACAATCGGGAAGAAAGCCCTGCTTGTGATCGGTCAGGGCTCAGTCAGGAAATACGGCTATCTGGATAGGGCGGTCTCAAGTCTGCGCGAGAGCGGCGTCGAGTTCGTCCTGTTTGAAGGTGTGGAACCCAACCCGAAACACACAACGGCGAACAGAGGGGGACAACTCGCCCGTGAGGAGGGCTGCGACCATGTGATAGCGTTAGGCGGCGGCTCGGTCATGGATGCGGCGAAGGGGATGGCGGTGGTCGCCGCCACAGGCGACGATGTGTGGGATTACGCCTATCACGGGCCGGGCAGCAAACTGGCGACAAAAGCTCTGCCGTTGATAGCGGTTCCCACCACTGCCGCAACAGGTTCAGAGGTAAACACCGGCGCCGTCATCACAAATCTCGATGTCAAAGAGAAGGTCGCAATCGTCGGGCCTGCCATAATGCCGACTGTCACCATCTGGGATCCGTCTTTGACGCTCTCGATACCGCCGAGATTGACTGCGTTGGGTGGGGTGGACATCCTGTGCCACACGATCGAGCCGTTCATTGCAAGCGGAAACGAGTTTGAGCCGTCCGACGGCATCGCTGCCTCGATAATACGCACGGTCATGCAGGTGGTTCCTAAGGTCATGGAAAAGCCGAACGACATCGAGCTGAGGTCATGGCTCGCATGGGCGTCGAGCCTCGGCATCTCGATGTTCCATCGAGCCGGAAGGAGCGGCTCCCTCGCTATGCACTGGTTCGAGCATGTCCTGTCGGCCCACTACGACAACATCGCACACGCCGAAGGGCTCGCTGCTTTGTTGCCATCGTGGCTCAGGATGGCAGCGAATTACACACCACAAAGGTTTGAAAAGCTGTTCTTCTACCTCAACAGCCGCAAAGGAAGTGCGGAGGAGCTCATCGGGCAGGTGGAGAAGTGGCTGCAGGACATCGGATTGAGGTTGAGGCTCAGAGACCTCGGCGTTGACCGCAATTCACTGGAATTGTTAGCTGAAGATGTGGTCAATATCTATTCGTGGGGCGTGAAGGAAGCGGTCGGGGGGCACACGCTCAGCCGTGAGGAGGTGCTTTCCGTGTTCGAGGACGCATTTTGACGCATCCATGAGGATGGAAATCTGAGCTGTCCTCTGTGTTGCGGCATATTTTGGAGGCAATTTCGATAGCGCGGGGGGATGAGCAGAATTTGTTGCAACTTGTGACCCACATCAATAAAATCTCATTTCATAACAGGAAGGAGGATATCCAATGGTCAAAGTAAGACCTGTTGAGAGCAAAAAAGATCTGATGAAATTCATCAAATTCCCGTGGAAGGTGTATCGCGACTATCCCGCATGGGTTCCGCCCCTGATCAGCGAAGAGAAAAAGAAATTTGACCCGAAAGAGAACCCATTTTACGACCATGCCAAAGTGCAGCTTTTCCTTGCCGAGAGGGATGGCGAGGTCGTCGGCCGCATCTCCGCACACATCGACTACAACTACAACGAATTTCACGACGAAAAGACCGGCC
>JALVZN010000031.1 GCA_027037615.1 Caldifarciminota bacterium
CTCTGTCCGCTCAACATTTTCATATTCATTGCTGTCTTCCGCTGGATCGACTTTGAGATCCTCAAGCGAGATAAATCTGGATATCTTGCGCTTCAGCAAGAAACGGTTGGCAT
Organism: Caldifarciminota bacterium; assembly: GCA_027037615.1. GTDB lineage: Bacteria > Hydrothermota > Hydrothermia > B15-G9 > B15-G9 > WGAI01. Next base: position 114 of record JALVZN010000031.1, read on the forward strand.
GGTTCAACGCTATCCGATAAGCCCATGTGTAAAGGCTGGACTCACCTCTGAACTTCGGCAGGTTGGTGTAAACCTTCAACAAAACCTCGGATGTGAGGTCTTTCGCATCCTCGTAATCCCCGACTTTCCAATACATCAGGTTGAAGATGCGATCCCCGTATTCCTCAACAAATTTCTCAAAAACCCCATCAATTTCGTTGACACTCACAGCCTCACTTTTTGTGTCAGCCACCTTGATTTCCCCTTTTTCAGTTGTGTATGTGATCGCCGTTCCCATGTTTCCCTCCGATTTCGTAAATTTAGACTCAAGAGGGTTCCAACAGGGCAATTTTTCAGGGAAGGCGTCTGTATTTTCGCTGTCCATCTTCATAAAGGTCTCTGCCGTATATGTCGTTAACAACTATCAGCGGGAAATTTTCGACGATCAGCTCCCTTATCGCTTCAGGGCCGAGTTCAGGGTAAGCTATAACTTTTGCCGCTTTTATCCTCTGAGACAGGAGTGCACCGGCGCCGCCGGTCGCTGCGAAATACACCGCTTTGTATTCCATCATAGCGCGGCGCACATAGTCCGAGCGCGGCCCCTTGCCGATCATCCCTTTGAGCCCGTTTTTCAAAAGCTCAGGCGTGTAGGGATCCATGCGATAAGCGGTTGTCGGGCCAGCCGCTCCGATGACCTTTCCGGGTGGAGCGGGAGACGGGCCGCAGTAGTATATGACGGCTCCTTTGAGGTCGAACGGCAGTGGCTTCCCCTCCCGCAGCGCTTCAACAAGTTTTTTATGAGCAGCATCGCGGGCGGTATAGACGATGCCGTTTAAAAGGACTTTGTCCCCGGATTTCAGCCTCTCGACATCGCTGTCGCTCAAAGGCGTTTCCAGCGTGATGTATCCCTGTGATTCGTTCATTGCCCAATCAAACCGATTTTATTTGAGATTTCAGCTGATCCCAGTTCTCTTCGATGTTTTCGATGAGTTCCGATGGCGATACGGTCGCAGTGCCCAATTTTGAGACCTCAATGCCGGCCGCTATCGACGCCATGAGGGCCGCATCTTCGATGGGCAGTCCCGCAAGCATCGCAAGCACGACGACCGCTATCACGGTGTCGCCGGCGCCGGTGACATCATACACATCCCTTTTGTGGGCAGGGACATGGACCGTCCGTTCGTCTTCAACGATATACATGCCGTCCTCGCCAACCGTGACGAGCAGGTATCTGGCACCAAGCCGCCTGTGCGCCTCACGGATCGAATGAACGAACTCAGATGCAGCGTCAGGCGAATCCGGCATGGCGTTGAGCAGTTCTTTCCTATTGGGCTTGAACAGCTCCACGCCTCTGTATTCCCAGAAGTTGTGAAATTTTGGGTCAACGGCGCGGAACTTGCCCTCGAACATGTCTATCCCATTGAGAATCACATCCTTTGAGAGTGTGCCCTTGTTGTAATCTTCGAAGATTATCGCATCGAGGTCGTCGGATGCGGATTTGAGGCTGGCGAGAAGCGCATCCCTCGTCCGATTATCGATTGGCTCGGTTTTTTCCCTGTCAAGTCTAACGATCTGCTGACGGTGTGCGATAATGCGTGTCTTGACCGTCGTCGGGCGCGAGACATCTTGAACTATCCCACTCGTGTCCAGTCCCCTGTTTTCGAGGATGGTTTTGAGCTCATCCGCATAGGGATCGTATCCCACAACGCCGAAAAGGGTGACGCGAGCGCCCAATTCGGCAAGGTTGAAAGCGACATTGGCGGCGCCGCCAGGGCGGATTTCCCTGTTTTTTTGTAGCACAACAGGGACAGGAGCTTCGGGCGAAATCCGCTCGGCCGTCCCGAAGATATACTCATCGAGTATGAGATCCCCGACGACGCCTACCCGATACCCCTTAAATTTCTCGATGGATTTGATGATCTTCTCTTTCATGAGTTTATGTATTCGTCGGCCGAAGTTGCAGCTAATGCACCATCGGCGACGGCGGTGACGATCTGCCTCAGATTTTTGGATCTCACATCTCCGGCGGCAAAAAGGCCGTCCGTTGAAGTTCTCATCCGCTCGTCAGTCTTGATAAATCCAGCTTCATCCGTTTCAACAAGGTCCTTGAACGGCTCGATGTTCGGGATTAGCCCGATGTAGATGAAAACGGCATCCACATCCAACCTGCCTGTCTCACCTGTGAGCTTGTTTTTCACGGTAACGCCTTCGACTTTATCTTTCCCGTGTATTTCGGTCACAACGGAATTGAGCACTAGTTCGATGTTCGGATGGTTCCTGACGCGGTCACCGAGCACGCGGGCGCCCCTGAACTGCTCCCGACGGTGTATCAGGTAGAGCTTATCGGTCAATTTGGCGAGGTAAAGCGCTTCGGTCAAAGCAGATTCTCCGCCACCGACGACAGCTATCGGACGGCCTTTGAAGAACGGGCCATCGCACACGGCACAGTAGGAGACCCCGCGCCCCGTCAGCTCCTTTTCTCCCGGAACGCCTAACCGACGCGGGTTACAACCTGTGGCTATTATCACACTTTTGGCGCGGAAGCTGTCGCCGTGATATGTAAACAGTTCAAAGTCCTTTTCGCCATGCTTGACCAGTTTGCTGACCTGTCTCGATATGATCTCGGCACCCGCAACTTTGGCATGTTCCTCGAACAACTTGGCGAGCTGAGATGCCTCGATGCCTTCAGGGAAGCCGGGATAGTTCTCCACGAAATCGGTGAGTGTGACCTGACCACCGGGCGTTTCTTTCTCAAGCACAGCTGTGTCCAACTTGTATCTCGCACCATACATGGCTGCTGTAAGTCCAGCTGGCCCACCTCCGATTATGATGAGATCGTATTCGGTTTTTGAGATGCTAGTCGATTCCTCCATCAAGAAAAGTTGCATCCTATTTCCTCCTTTTTCCCCTGCGAGCGACTTTGTGGCTTCTGATCTTGACTTCATGTGAGATGAGCCGAGCCGCCCGATCAAGCGCTTCGGCCGGAGGCATAACGCCTCTCAAAGCCGGCTCAAGCCCATCCTCCGAGAGAATCCTCCTCCCTGTGAACCACACAGGATCCCTTGGCTCAAAAATGGCATAGTTTATCTGGTCATAGACCTCTTTCATTCCGGGAACTTCCTCGAAAAAATCCTGCATCTGTGGGTCGTTGAGCGCCTGTTTTACAACTGGCATGTAGCCGGTGTTGACCGACCAGTAGGCCTGCACATCGGGCCTGTAAAAGTAGTTTACGAACTCCGCCGCCCTGAGCCGTTTGGACTCAGGCACGGACTTGCCGCTGTAAAGGGCCACATTTGTGCCTGAAATCACATAGACCTTCTTCTTTCCGTGCGGCACAGGCGCAATGCCGAGATTGAATGTTATTTTTCTCTTCATGAAGGAGTAGGAGACCACCGAACCAAGGACCATCGCAACCCGGCCTGCTGCAAAATCGTCCTGATGCTTGTATCCCGTAGTTAGATAGGCACAGCCGTCCTGCAGGAGATCCACCATGTATTGAAGTGCGGCAACTCCTTCAGGGCTGTTGAAAGCGGGCTGTCCGTTCTCGTCGAAGAGGCGTCCGCCGTTTTGAAACAGCAGGGTCTCGAATGTCCAGACATTTACGACAAAGGCGTGGCCGTAGATGTCGGGCGTGCCGTCGCCGTCCAGATCGATGGTCAGTTTTTTGGCTATCTCCTTGAACTCGTCCCATGTTTCTGGCGGTTTCTCGATACCATACTGTTTGAAAAGGTCAGCGTTGTAGTAAAGGGCAAGGATGCTCTTGTTGAACGGCAATGTAATCAGGCTATCGCCCCATGTGTTTTCGTCCTTGAAAACAGGGAACATGCTATCGATAACGGCCTGAGGTATGGGTTTGTTTTCCCCTATGTAATTGCTGAAAGGCACGATTTTACCGGCCTCAAGGAACTCCGATGTCCACGAACCATACACCTGAGACATAACCGGAGGCCTATGTGCTGCCACTGCCCCCATAAGCTTCTGGGAAAGGGTGTTGTAGTGGCCAAGGTGAACCGACAGGATGGGGTCTTTATCAGGGTGCTCGCGGTTGAAGTCATTGATAATTTGGTCAAGCGTTTCGCCGAGCGGCCCGCCCATTGCGTGCCAGAACATCACGCCTTCCTGCGAGGGCGAACTGCTGCAGCTTATCGATACAAACACGAATGCAAGAAAAACACCAAAGATACCAATTGAAATAAATTTTTTCATTCCATTTCACCTCGATGGTTTTTAGAACCTCTTTACATAACCGAATGCATAGCGCAGGTTACTGGACTCTTCAAAGCTGTATATCCTTGAGTCGTCTGCAATATCAAGCTTAAAGTATTTAAATTTAACTCCCCCACCATAAGTGAAACCAACTCTACGCCCCTCTCTGTCGGCGAAATAGCCACCTCTCACAAAGATCATATCCATAAGCCCAACTTCCAGTCCGACATGGTCAAATGCCTCCCACAACACATATCTGATGCCCTTCTCCTGCAAATCCCTTGTAATTCCGACGAGGACTTTGTTTACATCAGCAGTTGTAGTGACTGAGATCATTTCGGTGGGTCTGAAAGTTAAAGCCAGACCGAGGCGCAGCGTTCTCGGCAGAGGGTCGGTCTCACCGCTTTCAGTGTATTTCAACCCCGGTCCTATGTTAGTGAGGACAGCAGCAACGCTGAGCGTGCCGGACGGGAGTGTCAGCGGTTTATACAACACACCGGCATCAACTGCAAAGGACATAGCCGAACCGCCTTGACCGGGCTGGTGCGTAGCCTCTCGGATGATGTTGCCCGGCGCAAGGAAGCTGTAAATGAACTTGGTGCTCACGCCAACGCCCAAATTGCGCTGAACCTGATACCCGAAAGCGACATCAAGGGCGAAATCAAACGGCCTGAATGAACCGAGATAAGTGTTGTTATCACCATAGGCATCTATCTGTCCAAGCGTCAAATAGATGATATGTCCACCAATCGTGGCCTTGCTGCCGGGAATTGGTTTGGCAAATCCTGCAAATTCGTAATACATATCAGGTGCCAATCTCCTGAGCCATGGAGCGTGAATCATGGCGAACTCCATGCGATCCCTGAAGAAGGCCAGCCCTCCGGGATTGTAGTAGCTTGCCGTAGCGTCATCGGCTATTGCGCTGAAGGCCGCACCCATCGCCGTGGCTTTGGCTCCGGGGAAAATTGTCAAAAATACACCTCCAGCCTGAGTAGCATTAGCCATAAGGCTGGCTGGCAAAGTTAATATACTCACCAACAATGAGATAATTGTGATTTTCCGCTTCATTGCCACATACCTCCTGAATATAATTTGGGTTTGAAGTTTGAGGAATTATGATAATCCCTTGGGTATCATACTTCAACCAAAGTGTATGGAGATTTCAGGATTTCTGCTTGACGGAAGTTGGCATAAAGGGACATTGCCGCTGTTGACCATGCCACACGATGAATTTAATATTTCCTATTGCACAACGAGGAGGTCATGAAATGGAAAGATTTGACGGCATTAAAGTTACATGGTTTGGTCACTCGGCATTCAAGCTCCAATCTCCCAAAGGCAAAGTGATTTTGATTGATCCATGGCTTTCTCACCCAAAGGCGCCCAAAAATGCTCTCAACTCGCTTGACAGGGTTGATCTGATTCTCGTCACTCATGGGCATGGCGACCATATCGGAGACACCGTTTCCATAGCCAGAAAATTCAATCCTATCGTGGCCGCCATCTACGAAGTAGGCAACTATCTGAGCAGCAAGGGCGTCTCCAATGTCATAGACATGAACATAGGTGGATCATTTGATTTCGAGTCCATCCGCATAACCATGGTCGAGGCGAGCCATTCATCTACGATTATAGACGGAGGAAGGTCAATTCCGGGCGGCAATCCGGCCGGTTTTATCATAAAATTCGAGAATGGATTTGTGGTTTATCACATGGGCGATACGGGGCTTTTCGGAGGGCTGCAGCTTATCGGAGAGTTCTACAAGCCCGACCTTGTGTTGATACCGATAGGGAGTTTGTTCACACTTGGCCCTGAGAACGCTGCCTATGCGGTGAAATTGCTGGACCCAAAGTGGATAATACCCATGCATTATGAGACATTCCCGGCCCTCACGGGTAAGCCCGAAGAGTTCAGAAATCAATTAGACGACAAATACAAAGACAGGTTGATCGTGCTCAATCCGGGCGAGACAGTTTCTTAAAAACAATGGATTACATTAAAATATAGCAAACCGAGTGAGGATTATGAAAGTATTAGTCATATTGAACGGAGATGTGAGCCTTGAGAATTTGAAAAGGCTTGTAGAGGAACATGATAAGGTGATTGCCGCAGATGGTGCTGTGGCAAAGGCTCTTGGCATAGGTGTGACCCCGGATTATGTTGTGGGAGATATGGATTCAGCTGATGATGAGACATTGAAAAAGCTTGAGGAGCAGGGAACTGAGATAGTGCGAGCGGCGAGGGAGTCGGAGCTCACGGATGCCGAAATATCCGTGAGAAAGGCCCTTGAGATTGGGGCTTATGAGATCACGATGACAGGGACATCTGGTGGGCGTGTAGATCATACTTTTGCCAACTTCGGCCTCCTGATGAACCCTGAGATCTCTGTCCCAATCCATATCTGTGAGGACAACTTCGAGGCATTTGTCGTGCGTGATAAGGAGGTGTTCGACTCTGTTCCCGGCAGGACGATTTCACTCATCCCGCTTGCCATAGAAGTCAAAGACATCTGGACCGACGGCCTGAAATGGAACTACATGGGGCATTCGCTCCACATCGGGACATCAAGAGGGCTCTCAAACGAGGTCGTGGCATCTCCCGTGGAGATCGCCATCGGATCCGGCGCCCTTCTGGTCATACACTATCGGGAAAAACTGCACTGATTTGGAAATAAATTTCAGGTCATTGGGAAACATTTTTAACCATGGGGAGGAGGATTGAACATGTTTGATGTAGAGGCACTTACAGAAGAAGAAATAGAGCTTGTGCGACTGCTGGATAACGGGCCGAGATGGTTCGCTGTTTACACAAGGCCCTTTCATGAAAAGGTTGTTTACACTGCATTGAAATACAAGGGAATTGATGTTTTCCTGCCAACACGGACACACCTGAATTACAGGCGGAAGCTGGTCGAAGTGCCCATCTTCAGGAATTACCTGTTTGCGAGGGTCGAGATGAGGTCGCCGCTCTATTATCAGGTTCTGGATGCGCCCGGCGTCGTCACAATTTTGAATAAGCGGGGAATACCCATCCCGGTCGAAGACGAGGAGATCAAATCACTTCAGATCCTCGTGAACAATGCGAGAGAGGAGCTCACCCCGCTCCCGTCGATCAGAAAGGGCGAGATGGTTATCGTCATCGACGGCCCGCTCAAGGGGGCTCAGGGCGTCATCACCGGTGTTGACGAAGAAAAATTGCAGTTTGTTGTAAACCTAACGCTGCTCGGCAGGTCAGTTCAGGTCAAAATAGACCCTGCATGGGTCAGAAAACTTTGAGCTAACACCGTTTAAGGCAGTCTCACTTTTTAAAGTTAAGGTTTTCCTTTATTCATTCTTGTTCAGAGAAATTTCCCGCTAAGCCTTTGCCTCTTTCTCTCCACCTTCGCCGGATTGATCTCGCCTCCTCGGCGCCACATCGGGATTTTGGGCAATTCTCAGAAGCTCGTGCAGATTTGCCAATCTATTTTTGATTTCCTCCTGAACTTTCTCCATTTCGCTCTCTTTTGACTCGTTCAGTGTGCTCATCACATTGAGATCCGAAAGGATTTTGTCAATCCTCTCCTCGATTGCCGCATGCCTATCCTGCTGATACTGAAAGTAAAAGTAAATGGGCAGGATGATGAGCAGAAATGCAAAAAGCATGTAAGAGAAAAACAGCCACCCCGAGAGATATTGTGGGGCTTTGCTAACGCACCATACCAATGAAAAGAACACTGCGGACATTATGACAATAACCAATATCATGAGCACCAATTCCCGCCACTTCATCGCAACTCCTCCTTTTTGAATTTTTATCCTATTACCTCGAATTTTTTGAACAATTCGTCACTATCCGCCCTGATTTCCAGAATGAAAACTTCCATCGGCAAGAAGGATCTGATACTTATCAACTGCCAACCCCTATTTACATGCAATTTTGTATATTTTAACTTTCTGCCGGCGACATTCAAAAGGTCGATGGTTTTATGGCGCTTTTCATTCTTCTTGGTTGGCGATATGGAATGTGTTTCATTTTAACACTTCATGGCATAAAATTGCGTCACTACAATGTGTTAGATTACAATTGCAGGCTACAAAAGGAGGTGAGGGTTATGAAAAAGGTCATAATGTTGGTCATGGTCTCAACCCTATCGCTTGGGGCATTAACTTACAACGGCCCGGGCACCGGTGGGGTTACAGACGGCTACCTTATGAAAAACGAGAGAGCTGTTGACGGCTACATAGCGGAAGGGGCGTCCGATTTTGTGGGGCCAGATGGTGCTAACCTTGATTCCCTTTTCGTCACATGGGACGAAAATTACCTTTACATATTCCTGACTACAAACAACACAGCAAGCTGGGATGTAGCCTATGGATTCGGTATAGATAATACAGGCAGTAGTTCGGGATACACAGGCGGGGATCCGTTGAGAGATGCATGGAACCGAAAGATAGGATTCGATAACGGATATAACATCGAATATGAAATTTACTTCTGGTGGGAGGCTGATAGTAACAAAGTAACATCTGCTCAACTATGTTCATGGGATGGTTCCAGCTGGAGTTACACCAATCTGACGGAAGGTACAGATTATGAATATACTGGAGGAACCAGTGGGCTTCAAACCCTCGAGATAAAAATAGCTTTGTCCGACATAGGTACCCCCTCTAACATTGCCATATCGACATGGGTGGCGGGCGGTGATACTTCATCTGCCGTTGACGCTATCCCAAGCGAAACCGATGTTGCGGATAGTAATTGGACTGACGACGACTATGTTTCCAGCATGTTTGCCCACGACATATCATCTGGAAGGACACCCAATTACTTCATGATACTTGATGGGAATCTGTTACGCGAAGGATACCAGACCGATGAAATCTTCTACACGACAAGCGACAAACAGGCGTATGTCACATGGGATAACGACTCGCTTTATATAGGCTATATATTCGCTGATTTGAGCGGTGATTATGACCTCTGGGTATATTTCGATGTGGATCCTCAGAAAACCAAGAATTTTGGACAGGGGATAGACATAGACGCAACTGTTAGTCTCTATCTACCGTTTCTGGCGGATTACGGGGTTCAAATAGTTGATGGCAGCACAGTAAATCTTAAGTATTTCGATGGAAGCGACTGGGCAGACGGTACTTTTAACGGTAACTATTACGCTGGATGGAGTGATAACGGCACAACCGAGATTTCTATCCCGTGGTCAGACATAGGAACTCCTGATACATTCTATATGGTTATCTTTCTATTCAACAACAGCGACTCAAAGGCCTACGGCATAGCACCGGGCACAGGCAACACTGACGGGACGGATGACATTGCGAACTTTATAGGGATTTTTAAAGCCACATCCGGCATAGCCCCGTCCCAGCATGTCGGCGATACAAATCACATCATGGAGATTTACAGCGATGGTGAAAGCGGAAGTGGGACACTTAGGGACGCAATTGAGACTGCTAATGGCGATGCTGACAGGGACACGGCCATCTTTCGGGTAGATGCAACTATAACCTTAAACAGTGCCCTCCCAAGGATTGTGCACGACATGTATATCTCAGGTGACGATATCAGTGTGACGATAGACGGAAACAGCAAGACTTATGATGGTTTTGTCGTCTCCACAGATTCCCTGAATCAGCCGATTACCAGAGTGGACATAGAGAATCTGACGATTCAAAATGCTAACTCGGCGCTCAGAGTCAGCGTGGCAAATGGTTCGCCAATCGACACGCTTAATATAAACGGTTTTTATGTTGATGGATGTATCAACGGTATATACACAGGTCTTGTGGGAGATAGCGGCACAGCAGGTGGTGCTTACGACGATGCGTCCATATTCGTTACAGGTGCATACATGACGAATTTTGACGATTACGGCATCTATGTGAGAAATGCTCAGTCAGGCAAAATAGTGCGGCTAACAGTTGACGATAGTTATGTAGAAGGGGCTGGAGATGCAGACAACGAAGCTGGACTTGTTGCCCTCGACAATGTCGGTCTAACAATCAGCGGCTGGAGCGAGTTCAGAGGGAACTATTGGGGAATCCTGCTATGGAATACCACATCCGCTGAAGCACAGTATGACACGCTCCAGAATATTAAAATTGATACATCTTATTACCACGGCATAGTTGTGAAACGAGAGGCGGGAGACATTCATGCCTACATGATAGGAGATTCGATATTCAACAATGGAGCTTTGGGTGCATCCGATGATGCAGGGGTGATTATATCTGCCTTCTCGGACCTTACAAACAACAAAACGGCCGACATAAGGCTCCAATCTTCAAAAATATTTGACGACGCGGGCTATCAGGATTACGGGGTGATCGTCACGGATTGGGTAGGTGCAGGTGATCATGCAACCGATGTGCAAATCGGAGATTACAACGAAGGAAATGAGATATTTTTTAACGGTATAAACGGCATCCAGATATTAACGGACAGGGCCAGAGGGCTCAACATCACTTACAACAATATTCACGATAACGGCACGCACGGGATATACATCGCTCAGGCCGACTCGGTTCTCATCGAGAAGGACACGATAACGGATCATTCCGGGACAAACCAATACGGGGTTTACATCGACGGTGCAGCGAAGTCCAACTCCGACTACAACAAGATTACACAATGCAAATTCGAGAACAACAGCTACGGCATAAAACTTGATAACAGCGCTAATAGCGGCATCCTGACCCCACAACTGGTTAAAGCAACCCTGAACACCGATCAGGATTTCCTTTATGTGGAAGGCAATTACGGTCCGGATAACGGACAGGTAGAGGTCTATATCGCAGATGAACGCAACGGAAAGACATATCTTGGAACAGCGACAGCGGACGCATCAGGTAATTGGAACATCCAGATCGACAACGCAAGCAGTTACGGGATAACAGATGGCACCCCTATAACCGCTCTTGGAATCGACAACGATGGCAACACAAGTGAGTTCGCAGCTCCAACAAATGCCACTTCGATTGAGGAAGGCGGCGGTGGAACAGCGAATTTCTCTGTTACGGCATCCGTGTTCGGCAGGTCACTTATCCTCAACCTGAATGTTCCTTCACCTACGGATATTGACATCTCCGTGATCGACATAGCGGGGCGCCTCGTCACAGCAAGGAAACTCGAAAACATTGTTGGACACAGCACGCTTAGGCTCGGTTTGCCTCACAGCGGGGTTTACTTCCTGAGAGTGAAGAAGGACGGGGAACTTGTGGTGAGCAGGAAGATGGTAGCTTTCCATTGATGGACTTCGGGCGGCGCCTTCGGCGCCGCCCATCTTAATTTCATTCCTCTTTATTCCACAGGCTGAACTTACAGATCGAGGATCAGGTTCTTAACCGACTCTTCCTCGTTATAACTCTCATCGATGAGGTCAAGGTGCTCATCGATCGACACGGGATGCGCAGTCACGAGATCGCCCACCTCAAAATCACCCTGCAAAACGATTGACAGGTCAACCTCAGGTGCATCGTAAACCGTGCGGCCGTAAGCCGTGCGCCCATGGACATCCTCAATCAGGGCATCTATCTCCTTGCCCAGAAGCCTTTTCTGAGCTTTTTCCATGAGGTGGTAGGCGATGTGTTCGGCGGCCTCCATGCGCCTCTCTATCTCGTCTTCGTCAACTTTCGGCTCCATCAGGGCGGATGGCGTGCCCTCCTCAGGCCAGAACCTGAAGATACCTATGCGTTCAAACCCGGTTTTTTGTATGTAATCCATCAACTCGTTGAAATCCTCTTCGCTTTCGCCCGGAAAACCGATTATAAGCTCTGTCCTTATAAACGCATCCGTAATTCCGCTCCTTATGAGGTCTATTGCCCTCTCAACCGCGGCTCTCCCTCCATCGCGCGCCATCGCCTTCAATATCCTGTCGGAAATGTGCTGGATCGGTATCTCAAAATAAGGGACAATCTTCGGGTTGGAGGCTATCGCATTGACAAGCACCCGATTTACGCCGGCCGGATGTAGATAAAGGAGCCTGATCCAGTCAACATCGACATCGCCCAATCGCTTTATCAGCTCAGGGAATTTAGGGTAGAGAGTGAGGTCTTGTGAGATCAAAATCAGCTCCATGGCCCCCATTTCGGCGAGGCTATGAGCTTCTGTGAGGATATCCTCCATCGGCCGCGCTCTGTGGGAACCTCTGATGGATGGTATCGTGCAGAAACTGCACTTCCTGTCGCACCCTTCTGCTATTTTGAGATAGGCGTACGGGTAGGTTGTCACAAATCGCGGCGTATCCAGCACGGAGAAGATGCGGTGTGGCGGCTCGTGGCGTATCTCTTTCAAACTTTTTTCCATTATTTCCGCTGCGTGGTCAAGTTCATCGGTGCCAATCACAAAATCGACATCGGGAAACATCTCTAAAATTTTGTCCTTCCTGCGCTCGATCATGCAGCCAGCGATCCCGACCGCCGTCAAATTCCCTTTTTTCTTGAGCTCGATGAATTCCTGAATCGTCTCGATGGTCTCATCTTCGGCGGGTTTTATGAACGCACAGGTGTTGACGACCACGAGGTCCGCATCATCCGCCTCCACAACTTCATATCCCTTTTCAGCAAAATCGCCAAGGATAAACTCAGAATCCACGAGGTTTTTGGGGCATCCGAGGCTTATGAGGCCGACCTTCTTTTTTTCGCTCATGGGGTTAGTCCTGGAATTGTGCGGGATTGCTCATGGATTTCAGAAACTCTTTGTTTGTGGATGTAAGTTTCATCTTCTGTTGCAAGAATTCCATCGCCTCGACTGGATTCATCTCGGAAAGCACCTTCCTGAGGATCCAGACCTTGTTGAGCACATCGTGGGGCAAAAGCAGCTCCTCACGCCTTGTGCCTGACTTGTTCAGGTCTATCGCCGGGAATATGCGCCTGTCAGCGAGCCTTCTGTCGAGCACGAGCTCCATGTTGCCTGTGCCTTTAAACTCCTCGAATATGACCTCGTCCATCCTCGAACCTGTTTCGATGAGCGCTGTGGCGACTATGGTGAGGGAACCGCCCTCCTCGATGTTGCGCGCAGAGCCGAAGAACTTTTTGGGTTTGATGAGAGCAGTCGAGTCTATGCCGCCGGTCAATGTTCTGCCCGAATGCGGTGTTATCACATTGTAAGCCCTTGCAAGCCTTGTGAGTGAATCCAGCAGTATGACGACATCATGGCCGAGCTCAACGAGCCGTTTCGCGCGCTCAAGCGTTATCTCAGCTACATGGGTGTGCCTGTCGGCAGGTTGGTCGAAGGTTGATGAGATGACATCCGCCTCAACCTGTCTTTTGAAATCGGTGACCTCCTCCGGCCTCTCGTCTATCAACAAGATGATGAGTTTGATCTCGGGGTGGTTTTTGGTTATTGAGTTTGCGATCTTCTGGAGCAAAACGGTCTTACCGGCGCGAGGTGGTGAAACTATCAGTCCTCTCTGT
>JALVZN010000032.1 GCA_027037615.1 Caldifarciminota bacterium
TTCATACTCGGTGCAATAATAGCCCTGGCAGTAGCAGGGAAAGCCGTGGCAGATGGCGCGGTGTATGTGATAATCGTTCCTGATTCGTGGGTGGAGCAAGTCAGGCCTCTCGCAGAATGGAAGACGAAGAAGGGGCTGCCGACGAGGATAGTCCCGCTTTCGGAGTGTGGCAGCAGTGCGTCCAGAATAAGAAACTATCTGGCAGTAGTTTACTCTTCATGGATCCCACGACCTCGTTATGTGCTTCTTGTGGGTGACCCTGACATAATCCCGTTCGGCCATGTGGATGGGGTCAGCACAGACAGCTACTACGCAAATGTGATAGGCGATTTCAAAAACGAACTGATAGTGGGGCGTTTTTCGGTAACCACAGCTCAGCAAGCGGCATACATGGTCTATAAAACCGTCATGTATGAAAGCGATCCTTTCATGGATGACACGCTGTGGTTTATGAAGGGCATGACGATTGTCCGAGAGGACGGCGATCAGGACGATTCGCTTTACTATTGGTATGACGCTCGGATGGCGCACAGGTTATGGCGTGATCGAGGTTTTGTGCATATAGATTCGCTCTCGAGGTTCCGTGGAAACAACGCCAATGACATCCTAGACGGGCTGAATGATGGCCGAAGCATAGTGATATTCAGGGGCCAATCTGTCGGGACATGGTGGAGCCCGTTCAATGTCAATGTTGATAACATGGAGACGAGCTACAAATGGCCGTTCGTCATAGGTGCCACATGCAGGACGATCTCCGGCGGCGGTGACCACAACATGGACAAAGAATTCACTCTCGCAGGCAACATTGATAATCCCAAAGGAGCGATCGGTTATTTCGGAACGACCACTGTTACCAGCAATGGCGCATGGCGAAGAAGCTATGTCACGAGAGGATTTCTGCTCGCAATGTATGGCATGGATCAACCCAAGACGCTTGGGGAAGCCGCAGAGGCGGGCAGAATGTATTTGTATCAGCAGACAGGTACACTTCAGGATTATTACGGGTTCCAGCTTATCGGAGATCCGGAGTTGAACCTGTGGACGCACACACCTATGATGCCCATGTTGATCTATCCATCTGTTGTCAGGTTCAACATGGATGACACGGTCACCGTATCGGTTTATTACCCTGATGAGACACCTGTCAAAAGTGCCCTTGTCTCAATCCACACCAAAAACGATTCAGATGTTTACGAATTCGGCTACACGGATGACAACGGCAGAATTACATTTGTGATCTATCCCCATACAATCGACACTCTTGAACTCGCAGTCTCCGGTAAAAACCTCATGCCGACCTTCAAAAACATATTGGTCATTACCGAAGGGCCATATCTGACATTGCAGGAGGACAGCGTCTCCGAAAGTTACGGCAACCTTGACGGCTATCTGAACCCCGGAGAAAGAGCTGTTCTCTCAGTCAAGTTCAGGAATGTGGGAATGGATACTGCCAGAGAAGTCAACTTCAGATTAACCACAGAGGACACAGGCTATGTGACCCTCATAGACAGTCTGGAGTATATGCCTCAAATCGAGCCCAATGAGATCGTGGAGATAGACTCTGCGTTCGTGTTTGAAGTGAGCAGTTCGTTACACAAAGCGATTGACCTGCACTTTATGTTGACGGCGACTGGCAGCAGCGGCGACACATGGCGCATGGAGCTGCCTCCCATCCATGTCTATACGCCGATGGCCGATGTCGAAACAATCGTGATAAACGACTCCGCACAGGGAAACGGTGATGGAAAGCTGAGCCCTATGGAGCATTTCAACTTGTTACTGAATATCCGCAACGCCTCGCCGACAGGCGTTGACAGCCTCACAGGCAGAGTCCTGTATGATGGCGGCGAGATAATCCCGGTCACGGACACAACATGGTTTGGCAGGTTTGAAGGGGAGACTTCTGTCTGGGGCACTCCGATCGAAATGGTGGTTTCCAACACGGCAAGGGCAGGCGATTCCGCGACAATCAGGGTCAGGCTGGTCGGCTACGGATTGACCTATTCCTATGTTGACACGGTGGACTTAACCCTTGTAATTGGCACATCACATGATCCTTACGGGCCGGATCAATACGGTTATTGGGCATACGACAACACCGACAGCACTTCCATGCTCGCTCCACAGTTCCAGTGGATCGAAATTGCGCCTCCGGCAGGTGGGCCCGGCGAGATAGTCAGCGATATAACCAACGAGGACGCCGATACTGTGACCGTAGCGCTGCCGTTCAGGTTCAAGTTTTACGGCCTCACTTACGATTCTATCGGATTGTGTTCCAACGGGTTTATGGAGTTCCAGCACTCATCTTACAGGTTTGGAGACAACACTCAGATACCCAACATGGGGCCGCCGCGCAGGATGCTGGCTCCTTTCTGGGACGACCTCGACCCTTCGCTCGCAGGTGACATCTACCAATATTACGATGAGGAAAACCATCGGTGGATCGTTGAGTTCTATCAGGTTGCACATTACGGAATGAGTAACAATACGGAGACATTTCAGGTTCAGCTTCTGGATCCAGCTTATTACCCGACGCCGACAGGCGATGGGATCATCCTATTCCTCTATGACCATGTGAGCGATGCGAGTTCTGCCACGATCGGCATTGAGGATCACACAAACACGCGCGGAATTCAGTATGTGTTCAACAACAACTATCACATCTCGTCTGCACCGATAGAGGATAGGCGAGTGATCATGTTCTCAACACAGCTTCCGGCTTACTACCCGATGCCAAACATCAACCTCCTTGAGGTCACTGTGAGCGACACTGTCAATGGAAACGGAAACGGGCTGCTTGAGCCGGGCGAAACCTTTGCGATTAGGGTTCTGCTGTCAAATGTGGGCGGGACAACTGTCCACGACATCATCGGGACGCTGACGAGCGACGATTCGGATGTCTCGATCCTGACTGGAACTGTGAATTTTGGCGATGTTGATTCGCTCGGCGGCATTACATCGAACGAAATGCCGTTCATCGCGCGGCTACGGGACACAGTATCCGACACGACGATAACCATGTCACTCCACATCTCATCTTCAGATCCTGCGTATGAAAACGACTTTGCGATAGAGCTTAGCAATCTGCTTCAGGGAATATCAGAGAATGGCGCAGAGACGGTCAAATTTATGGCGCCACGCATCAGAAACGGCGTGACTCAAAAACTGCTGTTGATAAGTTTTTCCATTCCAAAGAGCTCTAATGTCAGTGTTGAACTCTTTGACGCATCGGGAAGGCGGGTTATGGCCACGAAACGAGAGCTTTATTCCCGCGGCAGTCACACGATTTCCGTGCCCGTAGCGGGGTTCAGGTCGGGCGTCTATTTTGCGGTGGTGCAGATAGGCGATATGCGGTTCTCACGCAAATTTGTGGTCTTGAAGTAGTGGGGGGTTGGGCGGGAGCGAAGCTCCCGCCCGAGCTCAATTTGCCGGCACCCAGCTGTTTATGAGCTGAATTGCCCGATCGGTCTGGCCATCAAGGTAGAGCTTTAACCCATCGTAGGCCGTCGGAAAACCTAACCGCAAAGTCTCAAGCTCATCGTCCGTGAATTCCGACAGCACATAGTCCCTCAAGCTCATCCCCTGTGGCGGGGCGCCTATGCCCAGACGGAGGCGGGGCACCCTGTCGTCGCCGAGGTGATAGAGCACGGACTTAAGACCGTTGTGGCCGCCATCACTGCCTTTTAGCCTGAACCGCATCTTACCCAGAGGCAGGTTGACATCGTCCAGAATTACGACCATCTCGCTGAGGTCAGAGATACCATAAAGTTCGATTATCTGGACAGCTGCCACACCGGAGTTGTTCATGTATGTGGTGGGTTTGAACATGACAAATTTTGAGTGTCCGCCCTCGGCGACCCAGAAATCGCCCTTGCCGGGCCTGAACTTCAGCTTTTCCCTATACGCAATGTAATCGGCTAACATCCAGCCGGCGTTGTGACGGGTAAAAGCATATTCATCTCCGGGGTTACCGAGTGCCAGCAAAAAGAGTTTTTCCATAGCTATCTGGTGGACGGAACCACATACATCGTATCGACATTTATGTTCGTGAGATCCTCACCATTCACAACGATGGAATCAGGGACAGTCACGATAATGGAATCCGCCAGGGTGTCGGGATGGCCAAACCAGCCAATCGGATCGTCAGGATCAGGTGTCAAATTGTTATTCGTGTCCGCTATAGCGAACAGGTAGTAAACACCATCTTCCACCCTGTAAATCGTGTAGTTGCCATCCTGCCCCACTATCATTCCGTTGGAGATATCTATTCCCGCCGTATCCGACGGCGATGTCAGAAGAAACACAAATGTGTGCGGATATGTGTGCTGCCCATCGTAAGTTACCTTTCCCGACACCGTAACTCCACCTATTACCTCCCGCAGGTCACACGAGCTTACGATCAAGCTCATTGCAATTAGCACTGTTATTACGGCAATTTTCTTCATCTTATCCCTCCTTTTGGTTATTTGTTAATAAATGCTTATCTGGAAGTCCCCACCACACAGCTGCAGCGAACGGCATAAACAACCGTGAAAAATTATACTATACAGGCTCAACGAAAAGAAACGGCCTGTGAAACATGACAAATAAGGTATGCAGAACGGAAGGAACTGCAATTTAGATACCCGAAAAAGACAGAAAACAGTGGAATCTTCCCCTTTCTTCAGGCGGGAAAATAGCCCAGAGGGAGAAGGTCTTACCTATGAGGAAATCTTTTGGTAGATGCTAGAGAAATTATAACAGCAAAGATGACAAAAAGGTATCGTACATGAGGCAAAGAAGCTTATTTCAAGTAGATTTTCTCACGAGGTAACGAGCTACACTGCTGTTACGTGAATTTTATAGAGAGCAAGAGAGCTATACGCCGCTTTGTGGCTCCCAACACGCTGTCGCATCATCAATAAAATGTAACCTATAAACTCGCCTCAATCTCTTTGCATAACTGATCATCCCTATACATATCCCACCAGTTAACAATTCCCGCTACCTTATCCGTGGTACTTCCACGACCACCAATATATACCCTGGCACCATAGCCACTATGTCGCTGTTTTTCTGGGTTATCACAATGCAGGCTTTGCGTTTCTTCCAGTAGAATTCATCTATTTTCAAGATGATCTCTGCCTCCGAGGCTAACGCATCTTTGCCTGTATCAAATTTGGTGTATTTCAAGATGTTAGATAGTGTGTGAGGTTTTATTTCTATCATCATAGCGACCTTATAGATTGGCATATAAGCGAGTTTTCTCAAAGTGCAGATAAGGACATCTATGCGAATTTATATCTTCAAGGTACTTTACGATGGACTTTCTAAATTTGGGAGAGATGAAGCAAATGGGTTTGCAGGGAGCATAGAAAGAGCGATCATTTACAAATGCAATAAGGCATTTAGTTTCAGGGAGATGTTTGTGGATATGCATCTTGGTAGTATCTTGGTACTGGAATGTGGCGGATTGGTCTTTTAATTTTTGCATTGAGAGAGATTGTGATGTTCATTTCTACCTACTGGTGGGTTGGATACACTCTTTCGCCCCAACAGGGGAAAATTTAGGTCATAGATAAAACAGCAAGCAGGCCAGCACCTTTGACTTGCCCGTGATACCTGCTGAATAATTGCATCTCCATGAAATTAGACAGGCGAATTAAAAGAGGCATTCAGATAGCAATCCTTTCTTTTACTATTGTCTCCGTGGGGTTGCTGCTGCTGACGATAGACAAAAGGACGATTGAGCTCCTTGAAAAATTCAATCCGGAGCTCTTTTTGTTCATAGTTTTTGTATGGTTCGCTTACAGATTTGCCGATGGATTTGGCATATCGGTGATCGCGAGGCTGCTCGGCCACAAGATTTCGCCCATAAAAGGGTTTGAAGTCGTGCTTGTGGGGCTTTTCCTATCAGCAGTAACCCCGTTCCAGATAAGCGGCATCCCGATGCAGATATACATGTTGCACGAAGAGGGCATGGATGTGGGGAAAGCGACGGCTGTCATAATGGCGCGCGGAGTGCTCTATTACCTTGTTGTGGTGCCGCTATTGCCTTTCATCTTTGTGATACTCGACATCTCGTCTAACTTCGTGGTAAAACTGCTTTTCGGATACTTGATGGTAACCGGAGGCACAGCCATTATCCTGTATATCCTGTTTGTGCGTCGGCCGGATCTACTGCTAAAACTTGTTCCGTCAAAATGGTCAAAAGTGAGAGCTTTTGTGTTCACAGAGCTAAAGAACCTTCAGGAGGGCATCAGGGTCCTTCTCGACGCAAAAGATGTGTTTAGAACGGTTCTGGCGGTGCTTTCCTACCTCGTTTCAATACTTCTGCTGGCCTCAATAGCCCCACTGACCCTTTACGGGATGGGATTCCCTCCGCAACCGTTAAAATCAGCAGCGGCACTTATCCTGATGTATAGCAGTTTGTTATACACGCCTACGCCCGGCGGCGTAGGAATCGCTGAGACAGTGGCCGCTGCACTGTTTTCAGCTGTATGCCCAACTTACGCTGTCGGCATCTTAGTGATACTCATAAGGTTGTTTACATTCTACATCGGGGCGATTTTGGGCGGTATAGTGTTTTTCCGTAAATCTCTGACGCTTGAAGCTCTTAAAGAGAAGGAATAACATAAATGTTTAACCAATCGTTTTTTTCGGCTCATAGGAGGTGAGGCTGATGAGAAGGTGGTGGATAGTTGGTTTCTTAATTTCCATTTTATTTGTGGCAGGCTGCCTTGAAAAGCCTGAAGGGCCAACGAACTGGGATATACAACTTGCAACTCCATTGATAAAAGACTCCTTGTTGTTTGATAGCTTGAGATTCAACTTCGATTCTACATTCGGGATAAGATATGACTCGCTCGGCATCCTGACACTTGATTTTTCGGACACATTGCCTCCTGAAACCCTTCAAAGCATCCTCGACCTGCCGGAAGTGCACGATACCTTCGCCATAAACCTGAACGATTTCTTCGTGATAGATATCGACACGACAAGCACCAGCATTACCCTATTTGACCTTGTGCCGCCAGCTTTCCGACCTCTACTGCCGGATTCTGGTTATGGCGTAATTCCGCCTTTCCACAACACTGTATCGACAACCGATACAGTGCAAGGCGTGCACTGGACAAGCATCAGAAGGGGCAGATTTTATGTATCGATAAAAAACTTTGTGCCACTCACCATCGATACTCTGAACATCGTCCTCAGCAACTCCAGAAACCAGAACATCTTCAACCTCAGATTTAACGACATTCCATTTGGCGGCGAGCACGACACAGTCATACATCTGTCAAATGTATGGGTAGATTCTATAACAAGTTACAGGATAGAGCTTTCCTCATCCGGCAGCCCAGGAGACTCAGTCTGGATAAGGAGAGACGATTCTCTGGTCATCGTGTTTTCGCTCGACTCTCTCCGAGTTGACAGCATAGCCATATCAGGTGGGCGGTTGCATGGGCAGGACAGCTCTCAGAAGACATTTGACATCGAGCATGGCATATTGGTTGACACGGTAGCATTTTCAAGCGGACTTCTGGCAATCCATGTTTTCAATTCCCTCGGATTTAACATCTTCTCCGGCATGCACATCCCGGAATTCAACATCGACACTGTGCTCAACATCCACCCTAACGGAGTTACAGATTTCCCGATAGAGCTCGCCACACATCCCTACATCCGAATGCATCCAGATTCAAATGCGGTGTCGGTAGCTGTATTCGTAGATGCCCAAATTCCGGGGGATAGCGTGGTCGTGCTTCGTCCAAGTGACAGTTTGGGGATAGCACTCGATCTAACAGGCGCCCAATTTGACAGAGCTGCGGTAACATTTTCCGAGCCATACACAGACACGATAAAAGGGGACACGATCACACTCGGGAATATCGATTTGCCCGAGAATTTCAGCATAAATGCTGCGCTTTTGAGGCTAAACATAGTGAACGGGATAAGGTTTTCGCCAGAATTCAGCTTGCGTGTCGTGGGATACAACGATGAAGGCGATTCCATAGCACTCCCGATACCTACCATCAGGCTCATGCCGGGTACTCCTTCCAATCCTGAAACGACATCGATCTCCATAGATGCGGCGCCGCTCATAAATTTCCATCCGACATCTGTGGTGTTCGGAGGCATCGCTCAGATAGGCGGCAATGGCGCAATTTACAGCAACTCATTCATTGGAGGTAACTTCTCGATAAATGTCCCGTTCATATTTTCGATAGGGGCGGATACGGCCTACACCGACACCTATGACCTCTCACTTAACGACGACTTTCTGGGAGCACTTGTCGATTCTTCTCTTCTCAAAGAGCTTTCCGTTATCCTGCGCATACGGAACAGGTTTCCGTTCGGCTTCTCCAAATTCAACATCGTGTTGCTCGACACAACAACCGGCGATACTGCAATCCTGACAGTCAACAGATTCCCGCCCGCACCTACTGATAGCCTCGGAATCCCGATAAGGGACACGGCATTTGTGGATACGATAACGGCGGACAGCACATTTCTCCAATTTCTCACACATGCTAACAAAGTCTATGCAAGTGTGACATGGCCTGCGATTCACAGGGCGGCTCTTTTCAGGGATAGCAAATTGACTTTCAACTCTTATGGGTTCCTGAAGGCTCGAGTTGATATTAGCAAACTCCCAAAAGGAGGCCAACAATGAGCGTGCTGGCTCTGGTAATAACTTTTTATTTCTCGGCACCATCAGCCCGCTCACTTGCACTGGGAGGGGTGCCGCTCATCGGCAATCAGGATCCCGCAACCGTCTGGAGCAATCCAGCCTACCTTGCGCTCAAGGGCGAGTCTCACATCCAGTTAGGACATCTGGACATGCCGATTGGCGTGATCGGTGCTGCAATGCAATACAAGACTGTCGATTCTCTGATCTCGGTGGTTTCGTCGCACCCAAATGATTTACTCTCACAATACAACCTCTCCTATTACCTGATACCCGCAATCAATAGCCAGAGTAATGTTTTCTCGCCGAAGGTGCTTTATGACTACTTTTACTCAAACAGGACACTGACGGAAGCCGACAAGCAAGAGTTCCTATCCCTCATGAAAGAAGGATATGCGACTGTGAACACAGACCTTGAGCTCCTCACCTTCAGCATAGCGAGCGGCGGGTTCGGCATCTCATTGAAGCAAAGTCAATACATGAGACTCAGGATACCACGCGACCTCTTTAAATTGATCTTGTTCGGAAATGAGCTGAACACAGAGTATTCTTTCACGGAAGAAAACACATTTGTCGAGGAGCTCAGCTCGATCGTCCTGACGGTGAACTACGGCCACAGGCTGGATATTCGAGGTATCCCGCTGTATCTCGGCGTCGGCCTGAGGTTCACGAGGGCCATCCCGTTCTCTCAGTTCAAAGAGGATGTCCCCAATCTCGGGTATCTCAGACTGAATTCCCTCAACTTCTCCGTCGTAACAGACACGGAGAAGATAGTCATCAACGGCGGTCGAGAAGAAGTTTTGTTTGGAGCTGGCAACATGGCAACGGGGATAAATCTCGGGCTGGCGGCACAACCCCTGCCCGGCCTGAGCATCGGAATGTCACTCGTCAACATCGGAGCCAGTCTGAAATTCACGGATGCGGATTCGGTGAAGGTTATAATCTTCGGGTCAGACACCATTTCATCGCTCAATGACAGCGTTTCCATAGAGCCTGAGACTACATTCACTCTCCCTGCATCAGGCTACAAAGCTCAGCTGCCGCAGATGTTTCAGCTATCGGCAGCCTATCAGTTCAGAGATATCTGGAGCAAGCCGTCGTTTGGAGCCGCATTGAAAGTGGCGCTCAACGAATCCGTCGCAATGCACAAGGGGACAGTCCTGTCTCTGGCCACGGAGCTACACCCGACATCGTGGTTGCCACTGCGCTTCTCGCTTGCGTTTGGAGATCGAGATGGAACACAGATCGGCTACGGCTTCGGATTGCGCATCAAAGGAATTCACTTAGATTTCGGGTTCCAGAACATCGGCAGCACCGGAACCAGCTCAAAAGGCGGCAGATTTATGACCGATTTCTGGTTCTCGATCTAAATCTGATCTGTCAAACTGAATTCAACGCTTGATCGATGTCCGCAATGAGGTCGTCAGCGTCCTCTATGCCGCACGATAGCCTGATGAAGCCGGGGCCTATGCCCATCTCCTGCCGCTGCTCAGGTGTAAGGCCAGCGTGCGATGTGTTGTAGGGCATGCTCACGAGCGATTCGACGCCCCCGAGGCTCGTGGCCTCTTTCCAGATTTTCAGGTTGTGCATGAACTTAACGCCGTCCTCGTCCGTGCCGTCTATCTCAAAGCTGACCATTCCGCTGTAACCATTTGTCACATACCTGTCGATGAGCTCCTTCTGAGGATAATCGTCGAGGCCGGGATAGATCACCCTCCTTACACGGGGATGGCCTTTCAGGAATTCCGCCACAGCCATCGCATTGCTGTTGTGTCGCTCCATCCTTATGGCGAATGTCTTAAGGCCTCGCTCAACCAGATAGGCCGGAAGTGGTTCCATCGAGCCGCCGAGATGGAGCATCGTCTCCCAGACCATCCCGATGTGCTCCTCAGACCCCACAACGAAGCCGGAGATGACATCGCTGTGCCCGTTGAGGTATTTGGAGCCGCTGTGAACCACAATATCGACGCCGTGCTCAAGCGGACGGAGGTTAAACGGAGTCATGAATGTGTTGTCCACAATGAAAAGGGCGCCGTTCCCGTGTGCGAGCTCCGCAACCGCCTCAAGGTCGATGAATTTCAGCAGGGGATTTGACAGCGTCTCGAAATAGACGACCTTCGTGTTCGGCTTGAGGCCATTTTTTATGGAGTTAATGTCCTGCGGGTTAACGAATGTCACATCTATGCCGAATTTGGGGAACTCCTTCTGAATCAGATACGAAGTGCCACCGTAGAGGTCCAGCGTGGTCAGAAGGTGATCGCCTTTTCTCAGGAATGTCAGCAGGGTCGTGGATATGGCCGCCATGCCGGAAGCGAAAGCCAGCCCGTCCTCAGCGCCTTCGAGAGCGGCAACTTTGAGCTCCACAGCGCGCCTTGATGGGTTCCCATACCGCGTATAAACCCAGATGTCACGCGCCTTCCCGTTCAGGATAGCCTCGTAATCCGCATCCGAAAGCTTGAAGGTGGTCGAAAGATACACGGGCGTGTTCACAGCGCCATATTCCCTGTCCTCAAGCCCGCCTGCGTGCACGGAGATGGTGGATATGCCCGATTTCCTTTTCTCGTCCATTCCTTCCTCCTTTTGGCGCTTGATTTTAAGTCAGATGCAAGGTTTTACAAGCCGAGTCATCAGGGAACGAAGGCGAGAAACGGCACGATCATCTCCCTGCGCGTCAAACCGCCGTGTCTGCCAACCAGTTCATCGGTGTCATCTTTTCTGAAAATCAGGTTCTTGTCGCCAGCAGGTGTCACCACAATGTCGCCTATCCGCGTCAGGAACTTATCTGAGACCTGAGGCCCGAAAAGGCCGCTCTCGTAGGCTTCAACAGATTTGAAGGCCACAAAATCGGGCGATAGCCTCTCCCTGATCATCTCAAGGGTTTCATCCACCAGTCCATTTCGGATGTAGAGGTATCTGAAACGAGACTCTCCGATCGGCGGCATCAGCAGATTATCGACAATCTCAGGGTAGTCCTCCAGATAGACCGAGTTATCGGGCGGCGAATGGCGGAAACCGTGATCCGCGGTTATCACAAACAGCGTTTTGCGCCTCACAGAGCCGTCCAATTTTGAAAGCATCGTTTCGAGCGATGTTGATATGCAGTTCATCTCGCATTCCCACACCTCATGGCTGTAGCCGTAGTGATGCGATAGGCTGTCCAGTGCCGGCCAGTATGCCCCGATGATCATCGGAGGTGTTTCTTTTTGAAGTAATTCACGAACCATGTAAAGCTGATCCTGAAGGTTTACGGTGCCTATTTTCTTCGTAAAATGCCTGTAAATCACCATCGACAAAGGGCTTTCGACGATAAACCTGTTCAAAAGGACAAAAAGCTTTATGTTCTGGTTAATCAACGAGTTCTGCAATTCACCGGTTTTGAAAAATGACTCAAATTTGACGCCCATCTTCTCAAGCATTCCTGACTCGTCCGCCTGAACAGGACTTGATTTGAGCGTGTTCACCATCATGCCGATCTCGCTCATGAAAATCTCATATCCAGAAACCAGATGGACCGAGGCAGGCACGCCGTTCCAGATAGACGCCATAGCTGTGGCAGTAGTGGACGGGACGACGGAGGTAATCGGAGCGAGATAGCTGTCCCTCACGAGGCTGGCGAACAGGGAATTCGGATGTTCGGATACATATTCCTGAAGCAGATCAAATCCCAACCCGTCGAGCACCATCAGCACAATTCGGTCTATCTCCTGCCCGACCCACGAAAGATGCTTATCATCGAGAGGCGGCAGGAGCTGTCTGTCCATCTCCGTGTCGGGGCGCAGCAGTTTGACCAGAGAAGCGAGTATGTTGGCGTTGGAGCCGCCATCGTAATTCGGCCATACAAACCCGTGTTTTTTAATGACTTCGACCATGTTCATATCCCCTCCTATGTGAGGCAGGAATTATAATGTCGCGGATCAAGCTCAGCCTATCCCGCTCAGCTGAAACGCAGCAATCGGAAGGCACAACATCGATGCAGCCTCTCCCGAGATCTTGAAAAATTCATGAATGTGAATAAAATTTCATGCCACTTGAGCGAAAAATGAAGAGATTGCAGACCGGGAAACTGCCGCATGAGCTTCTGAAAACGCTGCTGAATGAGCTGAAAACGGGTGAAATGGATCCATCCGTCGTTGTGGGGCCGGGCATCGGGCTTGATAGCGCTGTCATCAAGCTTGCGCCTGATGATTACCTCGTGGTCTCATCCGATCCGATAACCTTCACGGCGGAGGACATCGGCTTTTACCTCGTAACCATCAACGCAAACGACATAGCGGTCACCGGGACGCGCCCCATGTATCTTGTTGTGGATCTCCTCCTCCCTGAGAAAGAAACGGACGAAGCCCTTGTCGTCAAAATCTTCAGCCAGATCAAAGAGGCGGCCTCAAAACTCGGCATATCGGTGATCGGAGGGCATACCGAGGTCACCTACGGGCTGGACAGGCCGATCGCTGTGGGCACCATGTTCGGCCGACTTAGTGGAAGGGCGCCCATCACAGCCGCCGGGATGGAGGAAGGCGACTCAATAATCCTCTCATCAGGGATTGCGATCGAAGGGACAGCGACAATCGCGCGGGAAAAAAGAGAATACATCAGGAATCTGTTGGGCGAACGCAGATTTGAAAGGGCGCTCAATTTCCTCAACGACCCCGGAATATCCGTCGTGGATGTCGCTCTGTCAGTTGCCGGGATAGATGGCGTCCACGCAATGCACGACCCGACCGAGGGCGGCATCGCCACGGCGTTGCACGAAATGGCATCAGCCTCCCACAAGGGCATCATAGTTTACGAGGAAGAAATCTATGTGTTTGAAGAGACAAGACTTATTTGTGAAGCGTTCAACATCGACCCGCTCGGACTGCTGGCATCAGGCGCGCTTCTCATCTCAGTGGCACCTGACCATGCTCAGGAAGTGGTCGAAACCATCAGCTCCATGGGCAAAAACGCAAATGTCATAGGCGAAGTGAAAGATAGCGCATTTGGCATTAAAATAAGCCGCAATGGCAGGTTGTATGACCTGCCTATTTTTTCTCAGGATGAGATCACAAAAGTCATATAGGAGGATTGCTATGCCAAACGGAAAACCTTTCGAGATCGAGATAGATAAGGAAAAAGGGCTTGGGGTTTACTCAAACCTCGTGATGATAACCCATTCTCCGTCGGAATTCGTGCTCGATTTTGCGAGAATCATGCCGGGACTGCCCAAAGCCAAGGTGGTGTCCCGTGTGATAATGGCGCCCCAGCACGCCAAGATGTTCCTCAAAGCGCTTGAGGACAACATCAAAAAATACGAGGAGAGATTTGGGGAGATCAAAATTGACCATACGGATGAGAAAAAGATAGGCTTTCAAAGCTAAAGATTAAGTGGAAGGCCATGAAAAGACCATCAATAGCAATAACATTGCCCAACGCTTCGGCGTTCAGGTCCCAAAAATACAGGAATTATCTTGAACTCATTGAACAGGGAGGAGGGGACCCATTGCCGCTCGTGCCGGGGTTCACCGTTGACCTGACTCAGGTTGACGCCCTGTTGCTCAGCGGTGGCGGCGACATCGATCCCGGCAGATACGGCGAAAAGATAAACGGGACGCGGGAGAGCGAGATCAGCAGTGCGAGAGACAACATCGAATTCGACCTCCTGAATCAGGCTGTCGAGAACCACATACCGGTTCTGGGTATTTGTCGCGGCATGCAGCTCATAAATGTCTATTTCGGCGGGACAATGCACCAGGACATAGAGAACATCGGCAAACCGATACACGGTTCTAACGGTAAAGAGTACCAGAGACACAAGGTCACCATAGAGAAAGGCTCATTGCTCCATGAGATACTCGGCGTTGATGAGATAGAGGTTATGAGCCACCACCATCAGGCAGTTAACAACCTGGGGCACGATCTCTCGATCTCGGCCAGAGCGGAAGATGGGATTGTGGAGGCCATCGAGTCCACCAATTCCATGTTTTTGATTGGGGTGCAATGGCATCCTGAAGTGGATATCGACGATTACTCACTAAAGTTAATCAAAGCACTGGTGGACGCGGCACTCAAAAAGTAAAAAATCGGCTTATTTCCCCCCTCTGATCAGGTAGCTGAACAGGTCGAACCTGATCAGCCCGAAGAGGATTATTCCAATAACCAGAACGACGAGCCCTGTTATCGTCAGGGAGTATCTCATTTCGTAGAAAATCCTGTTGTCTCCGGGCGCGGTGCCTTCCATAAATTTCTGCGGGTCAATGTAGTCTGAAACGATTTCGTCGATCGACACGAAATTGATGACAGGCTTGCCCTGAGCCATGTAATACCGCAAAACGCTTTTGACCTCGCCTTTCCATCTGGGATGTCTGATTGCGCCCGGCTCAATCCTCACGCCGGCTGGCCCGTAAGACGCCGGGTTGTAACCGATGTTGATGTATGCCTTGATGTCGCCGTAGGAATCAATCCTGCTCCGCACATCATCGTCGAGGTATTGGAACCGTCTGAGCTCAAAGCCGTTATCCTGTATGGAGCGGATGATGAGATCGACGCCGTGTTGCGTCACGCCGAGCCCGTTGTCGTCATCACCGCCGATAGTCGCCCACAATGTGGCTCTGTCAAATATCTTTTTGTCAGCAAGCCGTTTCTCAATGTGGAGCCATGTCAACATCGAGTCGTTCGCTCCCCACATCGACGATTCGTTCGATGTTATGGCCACAGGTCGCACATGCATGGCCTCACATGCGGCGAGCACGGCAATGTTTAGCCCGGGATATGAGCCGTTCCAGCCAATTCCCACGACATCGCCTTCCTTTATGCCGGCTTTTTTGAAAAGCTCAACGACAATGGCGGCAAAATTGGGGTTTGTGGTGAGGATTTTCTCGGTCAATTCGCCTCTGCGCGTGGTGATCGGGCTGTATTGATGCCCTATGAGGCCGGTCCTGAGCGGGTCGTAAAGCGTGTCGATGGGCCAGTTCAACTCGTCCCTGATGTTCCTGACCTCATCAAAGGCTTTGTATGTTGCCTGAGCTGCTGCGAGCTTAAGCTCGTAGTCTTTTGCTTTTACCCGCCTTTTGGTGTGCTCAAAGAGGTAAAATCCCCCGATGGACAGCAGCGCAACCACCACAAGCACCCAATCGGGCAGCCGTGATGGCGACCAGTGAAGTTTCATGATCACCTCTCTTTAGATGTCAAGATTCATGACCTTCCTGGCGTTTTCCTGAATGAACTTACGACGAGGCTCAACCTTCTCGCCCATGAGGATCGAGAAAAGTTTGTCCGCCTCAGCGGCGTCCTCAAGCGTAACTTTCTTGAGCGTGCGGGTCTCCGGGTTCATGGTAGTCTGCCAGAGCTGCTCCGGGTTCATCTCACCGAGACCCTTGTATCTCTGGATGGTGACCCCTTTCTCGCCTATCTCGGCAAGGAGTTTCTCAAGGTCCTCATCCGAGTAAATATACCACTCCTTTTTGCCTTTGGTGACGCGGTAAAGCGGCGGGGTAGCTATGTAGATGTAACCTGCCTCAATAAGCGGTTTCATGAACCGATAGAAAAGTGTCAAAAGGAGCGTGCGAATGTGGGAACCATCGACATCCGCATCCGTCATGATTATTATCTTGTGGTAGCGAGCTTTGGCAGGATCGCACTCGTCCCTCAAACCGGCGCCTATGGCGGACAAAATCGTCCTGATCTCCTCGTTCGACAGCGCCTTATCGAGGCGTGCCTTCTCGACATTCAATATCTTTCCCCTGAGCGGCAAAATGGCCTGAAACTCGCGATTGCGTCCCTGTTTCGCACTGCCGCCGGCCGATTCGCCCTCGACAAGGAACAGCTCCGACCTCTCAGGGTCGCGAGAGCTGCAATCCGCAAGCTTGCCGGGCAGAGAATCGGACTCGAGGAAGTTCTTACGCCTCACAAGGTCACGGGCGCGGCGAGCGGCTTCCCTCGAACGCGCTGCGATTTTAGCCTTCTCGATTATCTTCTGCGCAACCTGAGGGTTCT
This sequence comes from Caldifarciminota bacterium, assembly GCA_027037615.1. Lineage (GTDB taxonomy): Bacteria > Hydrothermota > Hydrothermia > B15-G9 > B15-G9 > WGAI01. The sequence goes on from JALVZN010000032.1 coordinate 16,637, forward strand.
CCTCAAGGAATCGGTAAAAATTCTCGTAAAATGAGCGCTCAACGATGCGTTTCACATAGCTGTTGCCCAATTTGGTCTTCGTCTGACCTTCAAATTGCGGCTCATGCAGTTTGACATGGATGACGGCCGTCAACCCCTCTCTCGTGTCCTCCCCTGCAAGCGATTCGTTCTCTTTCAAAAGCCCCGTCCTGTGCCCGTAATCGTTCAGAACCCTTGTCAACGCCGATCTAAATCCCACAAGGTGGAAACCGCCTTCGTGAGTGTTGATCGTGTTGGCGTATGTCCAGACCGCCTCGACGAAACTCGTGTTGTATTCGAGAGCTATCTCAACCTCTGTGTCGGTCTCCTCATCTATGTGATACATGTAAAACGGCTCCGGGAAAAACGATTCCCGCGCCTCATCAAGGTATTTCACAAACTCCTTGATGCCGCCCTCGTAATGATACTCGACTTTCTCGCCCGTGCGATCGTCCTGAACGATAATTTTCAACCCTTTGATGAGGAATGCGATCTCTCTGAGCCGCTCTTTCAAAACCTCAAAATCGAATTTGGTTGTTATCTTGAAAATCTCAGGGTCTGGCTTGAATGTAACCTTTGTCCCGGTGGTCTCGGACTCACCGATGACCTTAAGCTCGGTGACCTTTTCGCCGCGCTCAAATCTCTGCCAGTAAACCTTGCCGTTCCTTCTTATTTCAACCTCAAGCCATTCCGACAGAGCGCACACCACAGATGCGCCCACACCGTGAAGTCCACCTGAAATGCGATAGGTTTTTGAATCGAATTTACCACCTGCGTGCAGCACGGTGAACACAACTTCGGATGCAGGGATACCGAGTTCAGGGTGGGTGTCAACGGGTATGCCCCTGCCGTCGTCCTCGACGGTAACGCTCTCGTCCTTGTTGACGGTGACCTTAACGGTGGTGCAGTATCCTGCGAGCGCCTCATCGACAGCATTATCCACAAGCTCAAAGACAAGGTGATGCAAACCGCGCTTGCCAGTGTCGCCGATATACATCGCCGGGCGCTTCCTGACCGCCTCTATCCCTTTTAAGACCTTTATGGCATCTGCACCATAATCGCTTGTTGGTTTCATTTCCTCACCTCACAAATTTTATGTTACGAACGCACTCGTAACCGAGTTGATGGTATTTTTTGACAAGTTGCATCCTTCTGAGAGTTAATTCATTTCGGAGGGTAGCCTCCGGAACGGAAACAATTAACACGCCATCCTTAATCCTCAACGGCTTCGTTCTGGCTGCGATCCTTTTGCCCGCAACTTTCGGCCAGACCTCAACAGCCATCTGCCTCCTGACGGCCTCCAGAAGGCCAAGCCTGAAAAGAACCCGATCCACTATCGAATTTATCTTTTTCATCAGGGAATAAACTCCAGAATTGATTGGAAATTCGGCCAAAATTATACACCAGACCCCCTCACCTTTTCAATCAAAAGCATTGAAAATCCGTGTTTTCCGCAACTTTCAGACCCGCTCGTCAGGGACACAGAGCTACATCTGTATTTCCAGAATATCGGTCAACATGTCGAACGGATATGCCGTTTTCGAGGTGCATGGGAAAGCTGACCCCGAAACTCCACGCCACAGGCAGGCGTCATGCGGTAACTACGGCCCACCTGTTTGGCTTTTAGGCCACAGAGACTTATAATTTCCAGCGGCATAAACGATTGCCATTTCTTTTATCCCTGATACAAAAACTCATGAGGTATTGGCTATGTTCAAAATGGACTTGATAGAGGATACATTCGTGTATTCCGTTGGATCAACGGGCAAAGAGATCTTCGGCTATATGAACGGGAACGGGGAACTTTTCGTCATCAGCGATCCTGAGCTGAAGCACAAGATCAGGATAGCGAGCGCATCGTCGGACGGCTACATCACGGAGATCGGGCACGAGGAACCGATATGGCGGATAGAGCCTGACGGTTACATCTTCAAGAAGATGGACGACGGGCAATGGCATCCGCGCGGATATGTTGACGAGTATGGCCGCATCTACAACTGGACTGGCAAAGCTTACATGGAAGATGAGGACTTTGAAGGCTCTCTCGGGCGCGAGATAGGCTTCCTTGAGCCTCAGGGCGGCAATCCGGCAGGCGCAGTCATCCTCTTTATCGATGCAGCGAGAATCATCCACAGGCTCCTCAAGAGGCTGAAATTCCTCGCCAGCTCAGTGGAAAAGGTGAAAACCCAGCAGTCGATCGACCGCGTCATCGGCGAAATCAAGGAGTTCATCAATTCCATACCGGTGGATAAGCTCGGAGCCGGTGCCGATGAGCTGACGAAAGCCGGCAATGCGCTCATGGAGGCGATCCTCCAGAAGAAGGAGAAGATCGAGCAGGAGCTCAAAGACACCTACGAGGAGCTCAAATCCCGTGCTCTTGAGCTGCTTCAGGAGGCGCGCGAGGGGCGCATCTTCGCACAGGTGAGGGAACATCTGAAGGATTACAAGGAGATTTTGAAAGCCGCCAGCCTGCCGAAGGATAAGAAAGACGAACTTTTCGGCATAATTCAGCAGGCATTCGATGTGCTGTGGGAGCGGCAAAAGGAGTGGCAGAAATCGGCCGACGCAGAAAAAGAACGGAATTACGAGGAGCTCTCGAAGGAACTGGCCGAGATCGAGAAAGAAATCCACGAGTCCAACAACTTCAGGGCGCTCAAGACATTGCTGATAAAATTTCAGGACAAGGTCAAAACCCTGAGGCTCGATCGCGAGAAGCGCGACGAGCTTCTGGACAGCGTTCAAAAACTTTTCGACACGCTATCCGCACGCCAGAAAGAGCTTGCGGCCGCCCTTGAGCTTGAGAGACAGCGCAACTACGAGGAGATGAAAGGCGAGGTCGAAAACTGCCTCGAACTTGCCAAAAGCGGCACACATTTCAAAGAGATCAGGGAACATTTCCGCGCCGTGCGCGAAAAACTCAAAAAACTTGCCCTGTCACGCGATCAGAAAGATGAGCTTTTCTCAAAGATGCGCGAGGCCACCGAGATCCTCAACCAGCGCCAGAACGAGTGGTTCGAGAAGATTAGACAGGAATATGACGAAAACTACGCCAGATTTAGAGAGCTTGTATCGCGCGGACTTGAAATGGCACAGACATCGCAGAGTTTCAGGGAAGCGCGCGACTTCCTGAGGCAAATTCGAGACGAGATGAAGGCCGCAAGGATGAGCCGCGAGCAGAAAGACGAGCTTTTTGAAAGGCTCAGAGCGGCATTTGACATCCTCTGGGAGCGCCAGAAGAGATGGCAGCTTGAGCTTGAAATGGAGTTCCAGCGCAACTTTCAGGAGCTTGAGGAAGCTGTCGAGAGGTGCATCACACTTGCGGAGATAGAGCGCGATTTCAGATATGTGCGCGAGGTGCTCGAAGATGTCTATCGTGACATCCGCAGGGCACGGCTCAGACGGGAAGACCGCAAAAAACTGATCGAAGGCATCGACAAGGCATGGTCAATCCTGAGGCAGAGGGAAAGAAGGCGGGGATTTTAGAAACTAAAACCTGCGAGGTGAGTCATGGACGAATTTGAAAACAGGAAAGCGAAAATCGAGGCACTGCGGGAGCGCGGCATCGAACCATACCCATACAGGTTTGAGTTGACCCATCATGTCAGCGAATTCAAAGAGCAGTTCGAGGCTCTGGGAGACAAACAGGTATCACTTGCGGGCAGACTTGTAGCCAGAAGGATCTTTGGGAAGCTGATATTCGCACACATTCAGGATGAGACCGGCCGCGTCCAGATAGCCATCCAGAAAGGCCATGCGAAGATCGGCGATACGGAAGAGGACGCCATCAAATTTGCCAAAAAAGACCTGGACATCGGCGACATAATCGGCGTCGTTGGCAGGCCGTTTGTCACAAAAACCGGCGAGAAAACCGTTGCAGTCGAACGCATTTATCTGCTCGCAAAGGGGCTGCGGCCTCTGCCTGAGAAATGGCACGGCCTGAGGGATCGGGAGGCGCGATACAGGCAGCGCTACCTCGACCTCATGGTCAACCCGGACTCGCGCGAGTTTTTCAAAAACCGCGCTCTGGCGATATCGGAGATAAGGAAGTTCTTTGTCGAGAACGGATTTATCGAATTTGAGACCCCAACATTGCAACCCATCTACGGAGGCGCTTACGCCAAACCGTTTGAAACATTCGCACACGCCCTCAACTCGAAGCTGTATCTGCGGATCTCCGACGAGTTATACCTGAAAAGGCTGCTTGTCGGGGGATACGAACGGGTGTTCGAGATATGCAAGGACTTCAGGAACGAAGGGATCGACAGGTTCCACTACCCCGAATTTACGATGCTGGAAGCTTACGCCGCATACTGGGACTACACCGACATGATGGATCTGACGGAAAGGCTGCTCATCCACCTCATCGAACATTTTGACAGGGGCGAAACGCTCGAATTCGATGGCCAATCGGCTGAGGTCAAACGGCCGTTTCCGCGCATAAAATTTGTCGATGCACTTGCCGAAAAGCTGGGTTTCAACCCGTTAGACGCTGAAACCGAAAGGCTTGTGGAAGCTGCAAAGAAGGCTGAGATAAACGGCGCCGAGAAGATGCCCCGCCACAAACTGATAGATAAGCTCTTTGACGCCCTCGTCGGGGACCACCTGATCGAGCCGACATTTGTGATGGATCATCCGAGAATCCTGTCGCCCCTCGCCAAGGTGCACAGGGAAGACCCACGCCTCGTCGAGCGGTTCGAGCTCTATGTTTTCGGCATGGAATTGGCAAATGCGTTCTCGGAGCTGAACGATCCGATAGACCAGAGAAAGCGGTTTGAAGCGCTCATGGAGCTGCGCGGTCAGGACGAGGAGGTGCCGAACGAGATCGATGAAGACTTCCTGACAGCGCTCGAATACGGGATGCCACCCGCAGGCGGCATCGGGATAGGCATCGACAGGCTCGTGATGATTTTGTTCAACCGTCCTGCGATCAGGGATGTGCTCCTATTCCCTCAGCTTCGGCCCAAGACCGATTGAAAACATAGGGCGAACGCCGCTTTGCGGCGTTCGCCCATCAAAAGACATCATCTTTCCCACTCGATTTCGATTTTCGACGCTTCGGCAGGTTGAGCTCTATCACTTTGCCCGCACTCAACAGGGGCACATAAATTCTGGCCCCGTCTCTGGATAGAGACAGATCCGCCGGATTATCGAGCCCCTTCTTCAGGACGGGATGTTTCCCCGTTTTGAGATCCAGAATCACGACTTTGCCCGACAGAAAACCGCTTATCACAAGTCTGCCATCCTTCGTGACCGCCAGTCCATCGCCGCCGTCGATGTCGTGGGACGAAAACACCAGCTTGAGCCGTCCGCCTTTGAAAGCGTAAACTTTGCCCGGCTTCTCAAATGTCACGACATACAGTGTGGAATCCTCGCCGAATGCAAGGCCGTTCGGGGAACTCACCAAAAACAGCTTCTCCACGGAGCCGGTGCGGAGGTCACCTTTATAGACGGTGTTGGTCTTCGTGTCCGAGAAGTAGGCATATCCGTCGGGGCCTACGGTGATGTCGTTCAAAAACTGAGGCCTGTCATCCTTCGGAAAGGCCTCGTAAGGGAACGCATCCTCGACCCGACCGCTCAAACTCACCTTCCTGACCCGCTTCACATCCGTGACTATCAGAGTGGAGTCATCTACGGCAGCCAGCCCTTTGGGATCGAGCATGCCATGAGCCAATTCGGCCCATGAGCCCGATTTTTTCACCAGAATTCTGCCGTCCTCGACGCCGAACTTGCCTATATCCGAGACATACAGCTTTCCGTTAAGCTCAAATGCGCTTTCAGGATGCAAAAGCGAGAGGGAGACCATCAATAAAATGTTGACCATCATGTCATTTCACCCCCTGACAGGTTTTTAGCGTATCGGTATTTTCTTAATTGCTCCGCTCCTTGTCAACGGTATGACAAGGAATTTCCCGTCAGGGGAAATGGTCATATCGCCGGGGAAATTGACCGTATCTATGAGCTGTGCCTTGTCAACGAAGAGGTCAATTCTAACTATCTTGCCGGTGGTGCGGCTTGCGACGAACAGGGCATTACCCTTCTCGTCCAACACCATGCTGCTGGCCTTATCCAGCTCGTGATCCTGAACCACAATCGACGCCTTGCCGTTCTTCAATTTGAAAACCATCCCCGGATTTGAATAGGTGGCAAAATAAATCGTGGTGTCGCTCGAAACTGTGACGCATGATACCTTAGGGACGGCAAACACGGAATCAACTGTCCTATCCGGGTTCACGGCAAATATTCTGCTGGATCTTAGGTCAGGTATGTATATCCTGCCGTCAGGGCCAACAGCGATGTCCCTTATGAAATTGGTCGGAACCGGGAAATCAGATGTGGAAACGAACGGGAGGGCTTTCCTGGCAGCGACCAGCCACACGCCGTTCTTGTCCACCACGACGAGAGCGCTATCGTTGTAAACCGCAACGGACTTGGGGTCGAACAGGCCGGCGGCATAGACTTTCCACTCTATACCATCCTTCGACCGCAGGACTCTGCCATCAGGGGCTCCAAACTGGCCTGCCTCAACGAGAAAGATTGTGTCACCCTTTACCGTGACACCCATTGGGTTGACAAATAAGGTTATGCTTACTGCCAACAAGTGGATAAGGGCCATTCCTCCACCTCCATGTATGTTTTTTAGGGGTTATCCAAATCGCCAAGATTCCGCATGAAACAGAAATTAAAAGTGAGAGGGATATTATGGTCATACAAATTTGCGCTTCTGTCAAACGATTGGGGGACACAACAGGCGTGAAATACACTCCATCTGCGAAGGCTTTAACTTCAGTCCATCACAACAAGATCGTCAAAAAGGTCGTAAAGGCCTGGGAATACCGCACTTATGCGGCAGAAAAGTCTCATCAGGCAAGTCAGCCCATGCTCGATCGGAGAAGCAGAACATTCAGCACTCACAGCAACAGACAGGACGGGCAGATGATGCAAAATTCAACCGAACAGCCGAATTTTATCCATCAAAAGCTGTCAATCCATGAGAAAAACGGCTTTTCGTCCGTCTCTCTGCCCTCCTTCATCCACAGAACCATCATGCCCTTGTCCTCAAGCGGATGAACAAGGTCGCTCTCGACATCGATGTCATCGTGCGGGATCGGGAAATTGGCCTCAGTTGCAAAGTCAATCGAGTGGATGAGGACATTCATATCGCCGCCAGCATCGTAAAATACTGCTTTGTTCTCCGATATCATGCGGTAAAAACCGTATGCCAGCAGCTTGCCGTCACCATCAAAGACGACGATGCCCTTGCCGCCATCGTCATAAAACCACTTCAATGTCCGCAGGAAATAGGCTTCAGTGCGAACTATCGGATAATCGTATTTCGAGGCCATCGGTTCATACAAAACCAGCATCCCCTCGACATGCGGGGCTGCTTCATCGATGTTATTGAGATGCAAGACCCTGTTTCCCGAAATTTGCGGCTCAGGTATCTCTATGCGGGAGACCTGCCTCACTACGGTCGAGTAACCGAACTTTTCGTAATACGAATTTATGGCAGTAAAGAGAATGGAGAGGTCATAACCTTCCTTTTTCATCATTTCCACGGCATGGCGCATCAGTTTCGAGGCAAGTCCTTTGCCCCTGTATTCGGGGTGAGTCGCCACATCGCCGATGCCGCACATCCTGAACTTTCGCCCGTGATACCACACCTCACGGTCATACATCGTCACGGTCGCCACAGGCATGTCATCGTCGGATATGGCTATGGTGATGGTGTCGTTTTCCATGAGTTTGCGCCGAAAGTATTCGGCCGGCGTGTGTTCAAAGGCGATGTCCAGCAACTCCACAATGGCCTCAATCCTGTCTTTACTGACAACAGCGGGATTGAAAATCATAGTATGACCTCCTCAGGCTTTCCCTTGACAGGATCTATTTCCACTTCAAAGGATTTGCCGCCAGCTATGATCTTCAGCTTCTGTGGCTCGGGCCTGAGGTGCAGAAATGCAAAGCGACCGCGCCCATCGGTATAGGTTGTTATCTGCTCCTCGGAAACAACCATCGCATCGGGAATTGGATCGCGCTTCTCATCAAGGAGTATGCTGCTGTATCTGGCAGGTCTGAACCCGAAATGCTCCACGATCGAAAGCAACAGCACATAGGCACGCTTCACAAACTCCTTCATCTGCGATGTGGAGGGTTCAGGGAACACGACAAGCGAACGCGTCATCGGAGGATGAATTATCAGGTAAGAAGACCATTCCCTTGCATCGGCTTCAACATCCAGAATCTTGCCCATAAGCCTCGATATCCTCTTTGAGAACTCCATGCTTTCCGTATCGCGATAGTAGAAGTGCGTGCCGGGTTCCATGTATCTGTCGCTGTCATGGTGATCGATGGACACGAGGAGGTCTCCGCCTTCATTGATGATCTGTTTGACACGCTCGACCTCTTCGACGGTGGTCTCCTCGTCCGACCTCGTGAGCACCACATCAGCTCCTGCCGCGAAAAGCATCTCATGCAACATCTTCGTAACAAATAGGTTAGCTCTTGAAGATGTCAGACCGGGCAGATACTCCCTGCCCTTCACCCTGCCGCCTATCGCCGGATCGATGATTATCTTCCTGCCGAGAAGCACGCCACCGAACATCGGGGTTATGACAACCCGTTTCTCATCATCTAACTCGTTCTCGGTAACCTCCACGGATGTGGGATAAAATCCCCTCTTTTTGAACTCCAGTGTCCACGGCCCATCGATGGGAAGCGGTATCAGGAAATATCCGCCGAGCACTGTCGTGTAATGCCTGTTTTTGACCTTAACCGTGGCGCCTTCGATGGGTCTTTCGTTGATGTCAACCAACTTTCCGAAAAGATACGGGCTGCTTTTCCGCTTCACAGCTTTGACCATGCCAACGCCCTCGAAGTCGCGAACCTTGATCTCAACATTCCCGCCTGCCTCGCCGAACTGGATGACGGCTCTCACACACCCATCGGCGTCGGCGTGCGGCTGAATGGCCAGTATTTTGCCGGACGGCACGCTCATGATGACCCGCTCGCCTTCAGCTATGGGCATGCCATAGGAATCGACAAGGCGGATGGTCACCATCAACGGATTCCTCGAATTCTCAGGGTAAGGCGTGACCGCAAAGGATTCCGCCCTCCTCTTGATCTTGAAAGTGTATCTCGACGACGGCGTTACATTTCCGTTGAGATTCCTTGCTTTCAGCTCAACCACATGCTCACCGTTTGGAAGGAGCTCGGGCAACTCAGCTGTCAGCCATCTGCCGTCGGCGAACTCGAACTCCAGAGGCTGGCCATCCAGAAGGAGGGATATCGAGCTCGCATCGATGCCACGGCCATTCTCGTCCACTATCTCAGCAGTTACAAGCCCTTTCCTGACATTCACTTCAAGGTTCTTGATCATCGGCACACCGCGATCGAAATACATCTTCAGCGCTTCGTAGTATGCGAGCGCCTCCTCACGGCGGTATTCTTCGGTTGCAAGCTTCTTTTCCTCCTCTGGATTGGTGATGTAAGAGGCCTCTCCCAGAACGGAAACAGGCACATTCCCCTTCAGAACCCTGTATCGAGCGGGAAGCGGCGGCACTGTCGGAAGACCAAGATGTTTCCTGAAAGAGTAAAACAGCAGGTAACCAAGGTCGAAAGACGGAGAATCGGGTTCAAAAACGCAGTAGATCTCCGTTCTGTCCACTGAAGAGTCCCTTCTTGCGTTGGCGTTGTGGTGAATGGACACGAAAGCGTCGGCTTTTTTCTCAAGGGAGAATTTAACCCTATCCGCAAGAGGGATATCGTAATCGCCATCTCTCGTGAGATAGACGGAAGCGCCAGCGGCTTTGAGCATCTCCGCAAGCATAAGCGCAACCGAAAGGTTGACATCCTTCTCCTTAAGCCCGGTCGGCCCAATAGCGCCTGTGGCGTCACCACCATGTCCGGGGTCGATGACCACGACCTTACCTTTCAACATGCTTTCTAACTCCTTTTTTAACTATATGCAAAATCGTGCCATTCAAGTATATACCACAATCCGTTGCTATGCTTCTTAAGGATAAAGTATCCTCTGCCTTCTATGGGCTTTTGCTCAGGTGATGGCACAATCTCAAGATGGTAATCGTAATACAGAGCGGCTCTGTCCTCCGAAGGCCTGAATCCACCGATGTAAATCATTTCGAGGTAAAGGTAATCGGCTGAATTAAACAGGGCTTCCGTCGAAAGGCGCTCCTCTTCTATACCCCAGTAAAGGCTGTCGAGGCCGAGGTTCTGCCTCAAAATCTCCTCAATGGAGTCCTCGGCCGAATCGAAAAAGAAACGGAACGAGTCTGGATCAAGGCAGTTGATGTATCCAAGGATGTCTCTGGAATTGAAGGCCATTACGAGGTTGTCAATAACAAGTTCAGGCTCAACGGGTTTAATAAAATCCCCCTCATGCGTGAGGGGGTGAAAAGGGTTGTAACATCCCCTCAGAAAGAGAGTTGCAAGGATTATGATGGGGATGTTACGGAGGAGTTTTTTCAAAGTTTACTGCTCAAGTGGATACACGGACACATAGGTTCTGTTTTTCCTGTGCTCGAACCTGACAACACCTTCTGCCACGGCGAAAAGGGTGTCATCTCCACCTCTTTTCACATTGTATCCGGGGTGGAATTTTGTGCCTCTCTGCCGCACAAGTATCTGGCCGGGCTTCACAACCTGACCCGCATATCTCTTAACACCTAATCTTTTAGAAATGGAATCTCTTCCGTTTCTGGTGCTTCCCATTCCCTTTTTATGAGCCATATTATCGCCTCCTTCTTTTTTGGAAGAGAAGGCTTTAAAGGTAACACACACGGGTTGACTGTGTCAAGCTTGAAAATTATAATTGAGCCGCTTTTGAAGGGCCGTTAGCTCAGGTGGCAGAGCACCTGATTTTTAATCAGGGGGTCGCAGGTTCGAATCCTGCACGGCCCATTTTTTATTTTCTGACCATTCCCATGACCTGACGCCTCAATTCCGGGACAAAGATCAAATTCAAAACCACATAGGCCACTCCGAAAACGACAAAATCCTGAATCCACCTGAACTTAATCGTCAATAGAGGATGCGCCATCGAGCCAAGCATGGCGATAGCGGATAACACATTCACCATCAACAACCTCCAGAAAACCGATATGTGCGCCCTGCGAAACTGGAAGAAGCGGCTTCCACCGTGCCACAGCAGCAGAAGTTGAACCCAAGAGCTCAATCCTGTGGCAAGAGCAAGCCCGGAATACCCCATTTTGAACGGCAGGGTCACAGCCATCAGGATGTTGGTTGCCGCACCTACGCCAAAAGCCACATTGGGCCGCCTGACACTGCCATGGGAAAAGTAAACGGCCAGCAAGATTTTGGATAGTGACGCCGGCACAACGAGCAGAGAATACAGGACGAGCGGCATTGCGGACATGTAGGTGTCCACACGGCTGAACGATCCCCTCTCAAAAAGGAACGAGATGATGGAATCGGCGTCTAACATCATGAAAATCGTGGCAGGCAGGGCGAGCAGGAACACGAGGTTGAAGCTGCGGGCGACGATGTCCGACGGATCGGCTTCATGGGCAGCGTATTCCGAAAGCTCCGGCAGAGCAACGGTAGATATGCCTACACCGAAAAGCCCAAGCGGCAGGTTCATTATCCTGAAGGCGTAGTTCAACAGGGCTATCGAACCGTTCTGCAAAAAGCTGGCCACGAATGTGTTGACAAACAGCGTCAGACGGGAAAACCCCGTGCTGAACGCAACAGGAAGCAGCAATTTAGTCAATTTCTTGAGCGACCTGTGATGCAGGTCTAACTTGAACGAGATCGGAAAGGACGCCTTTTTCAGAAAAGGCAGCAGGAAAGCCACCTGCAAGATCCCCCCAAATATCACGCCAATCGCCATTGCAATCGCAAATCCGGCAGGTTGATCTGTTAATTTTGTGGATAGGAGGCCGCAGATGATTATCCCGGTGTTGAAAAGCACAGGTGAAACCGCCGGCACGAAAAAGCTCTTTATCGTGTTGAGGAGCCCGCTTGCCAGGGCCGAAACTGTCACAAGCAGCAGGTAAAACGAGGTTATTTTGACCAGTTTGACCGCAATGAGGTATTTTTGAGGCTGTTCGGTGAACCCGTAGGCTATGATTTTGACAACCAGTGGAGCGGCTATCACGCCGATAAGGGAAACGATGAACGCAACCGAGAGCCACAAGAACAGCGTCGTTCCGAGAAAGACATCGGGCCTGTCGCCTTTCTCTCGTGCTTCGACCATTGAGGGGATAAAGGCGTTCTGGACGGCGTTCTCAGCAAGGAGGTCGCGGAGCAGAGCCGGCACCCTCAGGGCGGCATAAAATGCGTCAGCGATACCTGAGGCACCTAAAAGATAGGCCACAACGCCTTCCCGTATGAAACCGGCGATACGGCTGAAAAATGTGGCGAACGCAAATGAGAAGACCGACCTGTAACGCATCAGGCAGAGAGCCGCCGAAGGACGGTTGAGACCACCATTTCGATGGCGATGTCGTTGTATCCACCTTCAGGGATTATCACATCGGCGAACTGTTTGCTCGGCTCGACAAATTCCATGTGCATGGGCCTGACAGTGGCTATGTATTGCTCTATCACAGATTCTATCGTCCTGCCGCGTTCTGCGGTGTCTCGCTTCAGCCTTCTGATGAACCTGATGTCATCGGGTGTGTCAACATAGATTTTTATGTCCATAAGTTCCCTGAGCTCAGGATAATACAGGACAAGGATACCCTCAACGATTATGACATCGCGGGGCTCGATCCGAACGGTCTTTTTGCTCCTTGCGTGGATCACGAAATCGTAAGTCGGACGCTCTATGGGATGACCCTCCTTCAACATTTTCAAATGGGATAGCAAAAGCTCGGTGTCGAACGCAGATGGATGATCGTAGTTGACCTTTGCCCTGACCTCAAGCGGCAGATGACTTTGATCCCGGTAATACATGTCCTGAGGGATAACGACTATCCTGTCGCTGCCGAGGACGGATGATATGCGAGCCGCAATTGTGGTCTTACCGGAGCCTGTGCCGCCTGCTATACCTATGATTATGCGCTTCATATCACTCGGATAAAGAATTGCCTCCAACTTTGGCGACTTTCACAGGCACAGGTATGAGCGGCGGGCGTGCAGTCGGAGGCTTCAACTCGGAGATCGGCTTTCCAGTCTCACGCGCCACTATGCGAAGCATCAACGGGATGCATGTCCTTCCCTGACAAGGCCCCATGCCCACGCGGAGCAAACGTTTTATCTCCTCCGGGTCGGTAAATCCCATCTTGATAGCATTTACGATGTCCTCTTCCGTCACATCGTTGCACCTGCAGATAATCACCGGATGCTTTTTCCTTTTCGCCATTTCACACCTCCACGCGTATCGCCCTGACCTCCATGACGAGGTCCTGCGGGACTTCCACACACACGACAGTGGTTGCCTCTTTCCTGTGAGCGTTCATAACGGCTCTGACGCGGGCTTTTGTCAGCACATTGCCTTCACGGTCAAGGGCGAGCACAGTATCGCCTCGCTTAGGGACAGGTGAGAACTCGTGAGGCACCCACACAAGCCCTTTCGACGGCAGAACCATGAAAATGGCCAGTCCCGGACAGGCAATCACGCACTTGGCGCAACCTATGCACTTGTCGGGATCCAGTTTGGGCAACGCTGATATGTTCTCCATGGTGATGGCGCCAGTGGGACAGGCTCCAACACATGGGTTACACGGGATCTCTTGAAAGCACTCAAGCACGGCCACCGGCTTCTTTCGATCAAAAGGTGGCGTGACAGATGAAATCAGAGATCTATCAGGCACGCCTGTTTCCAGAAGAGACATTTGAAACCTCCAGAAGTTTGGTAAAAGTTTAATGGAAAGGCAAATCCAACAACAAGCGGAATGGATGGGTGGATTTTCTATTGCCCATCCGATTGAATGCCATTAGAATTTGCGCTCCGTGAGGAGGCATTCAGATGGGATTGAAAAACAACAGGTTTGGCCATCCGTTCGGCAACGACCTTTTGAAAGTTGAGCGGCCGGGCAGGTATATCGGCGGCGAGCTGAACATGGTTGTTAAGGACACGGACAACCTCGTCCGCATTGCACTCGTTTATCCAGAACTTTATGAGCTTGGCATGTCAAATTTGGGTCTGTCGATAATTTACCATGTTTTAAATTCTCATCCGCGCGCTTACGCCGAACGGGCATACCTCCCATGGCTGGATGCCTTACAGCTCATGAAGTCCCGAAATATCCCGCTTTTCACACTTGAGACATACACTCCTTTGAACGAGATGGACATTATAGGCTTTTCCATGCACACTGAGCTGAACTACACGAACATCCTGTTAACACTAGACTTATCCGGCATTCCGGTGGAGTCGGGCAACAGAGATGAAAAACATCCGCTGATCATGCTCGGCGGGCCGACCGCCTTCAACCCCGAGCCCCTCAAAAGGATTATCGACTTCTTCGTCATCGGCGAAGGGGAAGAGGTTTCGACAGAGCTGATTGAGCCGGTCCTCGCATGGAAAAACGGCGAATTGTCGCGCTACGAGGTGCTGAAAGAGCTGTCTAACATCGAAGGCGTTTATGTCCCATTCCACACGAGCGGCACGGTCAGGCGCAGGATGGCCATGCTGGAGCGGAAGTTCTTCCCCGTGAAGCAGCTGGTGCCGAATGTCTCGATAATCCACGACAGATACACCATCGAGATCATGCGGGGCTGCACGCGCGGCTGCCGTTTCTGTGAGGGAGGCATGACTTATCGCCCGCTGAGGGTCAGGCCAGTCGATGAGATAATCAGCATCGCCAGGGAGGGCATAAAGGCAACAGGCTACGACGAGATCGGCCTCCTCGCCTTCACCGTATCGGATTACCCTGACCTGATCGAGCTGATCGTGCAGCTGAAAAAAGCGCTGCCACATGTCAACCTATCTCTGCCATCTTTGCCCGTGAATGCGCTCCAGCCGCAGTTGCTCGACCTTCTATCCGACCTGTCTCGGTTCGGTATCACCCTCGCTCCTGAGACGGCATCCCCGAAATTGAGGGGCACGATAAACAAAAATGTGCCTCTCGAGGAAATCTTCAGTTCGATCGAACTCGCCCAGAAAAAGCGGTGGCCGGGCGTCAAACTGTATTTCATGATTGGTCTGCCCGGCGAAACCGATGAGGATGTGGAGGAAAACATAAGGTTTTTGCAGGAAGTCGCAAAAGCGGCAAAAAGAATTCGGGTGAGGGCATCTTTTGGGCCCTTCGTCCCGCGACCGCATACCCCTCTGCAGTGGTCAGAACAGTTTCCGCCAGATGTGGTTTTTGAACGGCTGAAACGCATCAGAAAGTCCCTGCGACGCTACCGCTGGCTCAGGATTTCGTTTCACAACCCGTATCAGAGCATCCTTGAAGGGATTTTTGCGCGCGGCGACGAAAAATTGCACGATGTGCTCCTCGAAGCCTATCGCATGGGCGCAAAATTCGACGACAGAACCGAGACATTCGACTTTTCCATCTGGGAACGGGCTTTCGAGAAAACGGGCATCGACTGGCGGGATTACCTCAGGGCACGCTCGCTGGATGAGCCTCTCCCATGGGATTTCATCGACACCGGCATCTTCAAGCCCTACCTGAAACGGGAATACAGGCGGGCACTGGGATCGAAATACACCGACGACTGCATGAAAACCCGCTGTCAGGGATGTGGCCCGTGGTTCAAGGAGAAGTATCCGCTATGCCTGACGGGGTTGAAGCCGCTCTATCCCAACCAGATTGACAGCTCTGTGCTCAAACCAGCGGCTCAACCCAACGAAAGATACAGGTATCTGATGGTCTATTCTCTCTCGCCGCCGGCCTCCTTAATCGGGCACAATGACCTGATGAGGCTGATAATTCACGGGTTAAGGCGCTCAGGAATAGAGTTGCGGCTTAGCGAGGGATATGTCAAAAGGCCAAAAGTTAGCGCTGGCCCATCCCTCATGCTGGGAGCCACAGGCGAATCTGAGCTATTCGGCTTTGAGACCGTGAAATTCTACGACCCCGAAACGCTCAAGGCCAAAATTGCCGCTGAGATGCCCGAAGGCGTGGAAATCAAAAGGGTTTTGCTGCTGAATTCACCGTTTAAATGGAACTCAATCGTCGGATCCATCTACATGGTAACGACTTCCGACGGCAAGGAAGTCAAGATCGAGGTCAGGCACGGCGGCAAAAAATTGTCCGAGTGGCTGAAGGAGCTCGACGGCGTGTCTGTGCACAGGATTGGGTTCATTTTCGAGGGGGAAACACCCATCCCCGCAACGGCAAAGTGAGCCGTCCGTTTTTCCTAATGCACTGGGCAAACAGACACTTCATGGCGGTAGAGAGAAACTTCCACAAATCCCAAACGCACAACAGATTGAACGGCAATCGGTTTAACGGCTCCGAAACTGAGAGTCTTATAATTAAGCGCATCATCAAAAAGGAGGGAACCATGAAATCTCACACGGAATACATAGTGTTCAACACAAATAAAAAGAGGGATCTCATTCGGATTACCGACAAAGTTGAGGAGGTCGTCCACAAAAGCGGGATTAAGGAGGGGTTTGTCCTCGTTTCTGCGATGCACATCACAGCAGGCGTGATAGTTAACGATGATGAGCCCGGCTTTCACAGCGATTTCTGGGAGTGGGTAGAGAAATTGGCCCCTTATCGAGCTGACTACAAACACCATCTGACAGGCGAAACCAACGGCGACGCCCATCTGAAATCCATACTTGTCCACCATCAAGTCATACTCCCCATAACCAACGGCAGACTGGATCTCGGCCCATGGCAGCAGGTGTTCTATGCGGAATTTGATGGTCAGCGGCCCAAGAGGCTGATAATAAAAGCTATCGGCGAATAATCATTTAGATAAAAATATTTCTGATGGGGCAAATTTGAGGTAGTTGATGTACTCGGCAGACGCAAGGCCTATCATGAACATCGGGAAAATCCAGAGATAGGCCAGCACCATAGCGTAAGTGGAAAAGAAATCGGTCATAACCGCAAACAGCGTATCAAGGATCGCAAGCATAAGAGCCGCAGCAAACATGTAGCTCCACATCCGCTTTAACGGCTTGATGCCAAGGTAACCAGCCCAAAGCATGCCTTTAAGCGATAGATAGAAAAAGACGAAATCGAGCAACACATAGATCTCATTGACTATCAACTCGCTAATGAATTGACTGTTGGCCTCATAAACTGCCATTGTAGCCCCAAGGAAAAGCAACATGGTGACAAAACCAGAGATCAGGCTATATTTCGACGGAATTTGCTGAACAATTTTCTTCTCAAATATGCCCAGAAACAGCTGCATAATCCCGTATGTCCAGAAAGCTGAGGCCAATATGTAAATCACATCCTGAACGGAATTAAGCATTTCGGATGACACATAAAGCAAGGTCACGATGTCCCACCAGAGGTCACCCAGACCATAGAGAAGTAAGCCTGTGCCGATGATCTCCCATGCTTTCCTGTGTTTTATCGGCGGGTTTGATAGCATGGCAACGGCAAAAGCCATGATCCCGACGATCCAATACGCTACAACATCATACACATTGAAAATAACCCACAACACCAATTTGTTGCTCATAGGCAAATTCAGTCCAAAAATCACAAAAAGGAACAGGTAAAGCAGGATGTTTATGTATATGAACGCCCGCAACATGTCGCATTTAAGCTTCATGTTCGATGCCCCCCGGAATTTCGTCGTCGATAAACTCTTTCAGGAACTGCCTGACGGCGTCCCTAACCTCGCGTCCGGAAGACATTTTAAGGACTTCTTCGACCAACTCACTGGCCCTGGAAAACGATATGCTGTTGACTATGTGCTTTGTGCTCAGCAAAGTTCCCGGTGCAACCGAAAGCTCATCGACATGCATGCCCACAAGAAGGGGGATTCCAAGAGGATCGGAAGCGAGCTCGCCACACACGCCAACCCAGACATTTTTTTTGTGTGCGTTCTCACACACCAGTTTAACAGCTCTGATGACCGCGGGATGCAGATGGTCATACATGTAGGCCAGTTCGGCATTGCCGCGCGCAACAGCAAGCATGTATTGAGTAAGGTCGTTGGTTCCTATGCTGAAAAACTGGACATGTTCGGCCATCATGTCGCTCATAACGGCAGCCGATGGCGTCTCAACCATTATGCCAAGTTCAGGGAGCTGCACCTTCTTGTAAACCGGGTTGGATTTAAGATTGCGATATTCCCGCTTCAAAATCTCCTTGACCTTTTCGATCTCCTCAACAACGCTGACCATCGGAATCATGAGCTTAACATTGCCCATGACATTGGCTTTGATTATCGCCCTGATCTGTGTTCTAAGGAGTTCCTCGTCTTTCAAAAGGACGCGTATCCCGCGCATGCCGAGCCCGGGATTTTGCATAGGCAAACCGAAAACCTTGTCCGCACCAAGATCAAAGAGCCTGATGACGAACGGGCCGGGATAGACCGTTCGAGCCACCTTGCGGTAAATCCTCGTCTGATTTGCCTCGTCAAGCTTGTAATTTTCAAAAAGGTATTCGGTTCTGAACAGGCCAATCCCCTGAGCGCCAAACTTTTTCACAAGATCGAGCTCGTCAGGGACATCTATGTTTGCGAGAAGGGTTATCCTGACCTGATCCTTCGTCATGGCAGGGTTATCCTTGAGCTCAAGCAGCTTTTTCTCATGCAATTGGTACCGATTGCGCAAATCCTGATACCGCAAAAGCGTGGCCTTCTTGGGATGAAGTATCACCACACCGGAATATCCATCGACGATAATCCTGTCCCCGTCGTTGACAGAAGCTATAAACCCATCTCCCAGCGCAAACACGGCTGGCAGGTGGTAGTTGTGGATGATGATGCCTGCGTGCGTCGTCCTGCCGCCGTAGGCGAAAGCGAACGCCTTGGCGTTGCCCTTGATCGCCCTCAAGGTCTCCTGAACCGACAGGTCGTAGGCTATGACAGCCCTGTTCCTGAGCGTCACCTTGTGGCCCTGAGGGTGTTCGGAACTCTGAATCCGCTGAATTAAATCGCGCGCTATCTCACGGATGTCCGAAGCACGCTCGCGGAGGTAGTCCCATTCGCTGCGTTCGATGTTTTCGGCCAATTCCGTAAGTTTTTTGTTGATGGCATACTCAGCTGGCCGCCGCTCCTCCCTGATTATCCGAATGACATCCTGCTCAAGTTTGGGGTCTCTGAGGATGGTGATCTGGGTATCGACAACCTTTTTGACCATTTCCGGCGAGGTCGGGATGACCTCCTCAAGTTCTCTGACAAAGGCATCGCGTGCTTTCAGGAATTTCTCGATCTCCTTCTCGACCGCTTCCTCGGATTTAAGGCGTCGAGTGGAGATCCTGAGATGTCTCCTTGCGACCAGCGTTGCCCGGCCGATAAATATGCCCGGCGAGACGCCAATCCCTTTGAAAAAGCTCTCTCTATGGGTCTTTGTCTTCACCAAAGCCGTCTTCCACCAGTTTTACAAGTGCCTCCAAAGCTTCCTCCTCGTCAGGCCCGTCCGCGCGTATGATGATCTCGCTGCCTTTGCCAGCAACCAGCATAAGCAATCCGAGTATGGATTTGCCGTCAACCACCATGCCATCCTTCTCGACCTCTATCTCAGAATCGAAATCACTGGCCGTTTTGGTGAACAGCGTCGCAGGTCTGGCATGGATGCCCAACCTGTTGACTATCTTGACCTTTCTCTCAACCATCACAGGAACCTCAGCGTATAGTCGAGCACATGGATCCTCTTTTCCTGCTCGATCGTGTTCATAACCTTCGACAGTATCGAATTTGCGATGCCACTGTCGCTCGAAACAACGGCAACCATCAGCTTCGACCTCTGCCACAGGTCCTGCGCATCAACTTCGGCGACAGAAACATTGAACTTCTTCACCCTGTCTTTGATGCTGCGCAGGACAAACCTCTTCTCTTTCAATGAACTTGAATGCGGTATGTAAATGTCTATTTCAAGCACACCTATCGGCATGGCTCAAGCTGGCTCAAGGGTTGGTTCCTTCTCAACGATTTTGTATGCCTCGATGATGTCGCCCGGCTTGATCTTGTCAAATCCTTCGATCTTTATCCCGCATTCGTATCCTGCCTGGACTTCCTTCACATCGTCCTTAAATCGTTTCAGCGACTCGATCTTGCCGTCAAAGATCACCTCGCCATCCCGCCTGACTTTGACAAAAGCATTTCTCTCTATCACGCCGTTCAGGACATAGCATCCGGCGACGGTTCCGCCCTTCGAGATCTTGAATGTCTGCCTTACTTCGGCCTGTCCGATGACAACCTCCTCTTTCTGAGGTTCGAGTAAGCCTTTGAGAATGTCCTTGATGTCGTTGAGCAGGTCGTAGATGACCTTGTATTGCTTGATGAGGATGCCCCTCGATTTTGCGGCAGCTCTTGCACGGGCATCCACACCCGTGTTAAATGCCACGATAATGGCGTCCGCCGTGTCAGCAAGGAGAACATCGGACTCGGACACCTTTCCGACGCCGTAGTGGAGCACCTCAACTTTGACCTTCTGGTATTTCATTCGAGAGAGCGCGTCGTGGATTGCCTGCACCGAGCCCTGAGTATCGCCTTTGATGATAACGAGCAGCTGTTTCCTCTCGCCTCGCTCGATCTCCTCCATGATCTCCTTAACCCTATCCTCGACCGATTTGGAGACGGAGCGACCTTTAAGCTTCTCTTTGTTCGCTTCCGCAAGCTCGCGCGCCTTGCGGTCGGATTCGACAACCCTCAATATGCTTCCCGCCTGAGGCACCTCCTCAAATCCCTGAATGAGTGCCGGCAGACCGGGCGTCACCTCTTTGATCCTCTGATCGAACTCGTCGTAGAGTGCGCGAACCTTTCCGTAAGTCACGCCAGCGACGAAGTGGTCGCCGACCTTGAGTGTGCCCTGTTTTACGATCACCGCACCCATAGGCCCGCGTCCACTATCGAGTTTGGACTCAAGGACAACCGCCCTCGCCGGCCCATCGTAAGGTGCCTTGAGATCGAGCTCCTCGGCCTTAACCACGATGGCCGTGAGCAGGTCATCGATGTTGGTGCCTTCCAGAGCGGAGATCTGGACGACTATCGTGTTACCGCCCCACTCCTCAGGCACAAGCCCGTGCTCGGTAAGCTGTGTCATCACCTTCTGCGGATCAGCGTTGGGCCTATCGATCTTGTTGATTGCCACGATGATGGGCACACCAGCGGCGCGCGCGTGGTTTATGGCCTCAACCGTCTGTGGCATCACGCCATCGTCAGCTGCGACCACAAGGACGACAATGTCAGTGACCTGAGCGCCTCTCGCCCTCAGAGCTGTAAACGCTTCATGGCCAGGGGTATCGATAAAAGTTATGATGTGGCCATCGTATTCCACCTTGTAAGCACCTATGCTCTGGGTTATCCCGCCACTTTCGCGCTTGGCTATGTTGGATTTGCGCAGGTAGTCCAACAGAGTGGTCTTTCCATGATCAACATGTCCCATCACCGTCACAACAGGCGGCCTCGGCTTCAAATCGCCTTCGGAAACAGCTTCCAGCTCCTCCATCGCCTCCTCGGTCTCTTCCTCAACCTCAAGCTCATATCCGTATTCCGCTGCGATGATGCTCATCGTGTCTTCGTCAAGGGTCTGGTTGATGGTGGCAGGGACACCCTGATTGGCAAGGAATGTTATAACCTCTGTGGGACTTACACCGATAATGTCGGCAAACTGGCGCAGCGGCAACGGGCCGGGCACCACAATCACATTATCCTCTTCAATGACCTCGGTCTCCTGCTGCACCCTCCTCCGTTTCCGCTTTGTGGTTCTTTTAGAAAGGGTCTCTTTGATCCTCCTATCGACGGTGCTTTCATCTATTTTGTGGCGCTTTCTCGGAGCACGCCTGTCGGATTTCTCTTTGCCCTCACTCCAGATCTTTTTCTTCCTCTCAAGGCTTTTCTGGTGCTCTTTTTTCTCTTTTTCGATCCTCTCCCGTATAGCCTCTTCCATCTCTTTGTTTACGGGACTGACAGACGAACGAACCTTATAGCCAAGCTCTGCAAGCAAAGAAATTAAAGTTTTGGTGGACAATCCTAATTCATTTGCAAGATCGGTAACCCTTTTGGGCTTGCGTCTCTTTTTTTTGTTTCTAAAGGGCGGCTTTCCCCCTTTCCTCTGAGGTGGGCGCCCTTTCTTCCTTCTACCGTCACTCATACAGCCTCCTTCTTTTTGGCCTCAAGTTTCTCCTCGATATTGGCGAGGATTTTCATGGCCAATTCTTCGGGTATATCAGCGGAGATAACCTCCGACAGGGTCGGCACATCCTTGAAGACATAAAGGCCAGCCCTTCTGAGTTTCTCCATTGTCTCGTCATCCAGATCGAGATCGAGTATCGTGACGACCTTCGGCGCACCCTTATACTCGGAGAGCGGCTGCACCATGATCTCTTTTCCAACAAGTCGCGATGCGAGGATGACATTCTGCGCCTCTTTGCCTTTGGCCTCAGCGACATGCTCGTCCGGAACCACGACAAAAAGCTTATCGTCTGCCTCATAGACCGTGAGGATTTGAGCCGGTGACATGGCGTTTACGGCAAAACGGAGCAAGTCAGGGTCCCATCTCACCACATCTATCTTCTCGCCGAAGAGTTCCTTTGTGATCGGCTGAATCCTTGTGCCCTTAAGCCCGATACATGCCCCGACGGCATCGATCCTCGGGTCTTTCGACCTCACCGCCACCTTGGCGCGCTTGCCGGGTATGCGCTCGACGGCGCGTATCTCGACCGTGCCTTCAGCGACCTCAGGTATCTCATGCTCAAGCAGTTTCCTCAGGAAATCTGGATGTGTGCGCGAGAGTATGATCTGTGGGCGTCCCCGTCTCGGCTCGGTAACCCTGAGTATCAACGCCCTGATGTTGCCGCCCTGCTTGTATTTCTCGCCCTTAATCTGCTCTTCAGGCGGCAGAAGCGCCTCAGCACGCCCAAGTCCAACATAAACGCCCGTCTTATCAACCTTCTGAATCATGCCAGTTATCAAGTCGCCAACACGCTCCTGAAAGTCCTTGTAAATGTGCTGCCGTTCTTCCTCACGGATGCGTTGCATGAAGATGTTCTGAATCCTGTAAACCATGCTCCTGCCGAAACTCGACAGAGGCACCTCAATCAATATCTTCCTGCCCTCAATTGCGCCTTCAGGATCAATCTTTCTGGCTTCCTCTATGGAAATCTGACGGTCAGGGTCAATAACCTCTTTCACGATCTCCTTCTGGATATAGATGTGCAGGTCACCCCTACGCGGATCTATCTCAACTTCTATCGGGTAATCCAGTCCCCTCTTCTTTTTCACCGTTGACAGGATGGCATCCCGCAGGGTCCTGACCACAAAATCCCTGTCAAGACGCCGCCTTCTTGTTATCAAGTTTATAAGTTCAACGATCTCACTGCCCATTTTTCTCACTCTCCAATTTCATCAAGTTGTATTTTCAAAATTTCATCCCTTGCGAAAGACTGAACATCTCCAGCCCTGTCGATCTCAATCAGCTCATCGGTCACTTTCGACAAAACGCCCCGTCTTTCGCCTTTAAGTGTGATAATTCTCACCTTCTT
>JALVZN010000033.1 GCA_027037615.1 Caldifarciminota bacterium
CATACACCTCAACAAAGTTTTTAACAAGTTTTCTGACAAATTCCCTGCTCTCTTTATAGGGAGAGATGAAAGACGCCACAGTTGAAACTCCCTGTTTTTCAAGAATGCTTACAAGATGCCCTACCCTTTTAATATGCCTGTTGCGCTCCTCTCTGGTGTATCCAACCTCGGGGAATAAGGAACGGACATCTTTGCTATCCAGTCTTTGCACCTTAATGCCATCTTTCTTTAGTTTTTCATAAACGAGATTTGCTATAGTTGTCTTACCCGATAAAGGTAATCCTGTAAACCACACAACGAAAGACGGAATCTCTTTCCTGCCATATTTTATTCTATTCCAGACTCTCTCATGCAAAAAATACACAACCATTTTAATGAAAGCCTCGAGAACACCTACTGCCGCAGCGAGATCCAGTCTGTGAAAAAACAGATAAACCAGGGTCATAGTGGTGAGAGTAGCGAGTATTCTCCATGAAATAGCCTTAATTATGGATCTTGTTTTAGTTTCTATGTACATCATCAAATGTTCAAATCCAATGCAATATCTCTATTCATCAGGAACCAATTGATAGTTAACCTAATCCCTTCATTCATAGAATAGTTTGGACTCCATCCAAGCAACTTTTGAGCTTTATTGATGTCGGCCCAACTCGATTTCAGATCCACCTTCAAAAAGTTTCCATAATTAACTCTAACTTTTTTCTTCAGTTCAGCTCCAACCATGTCTAATATATCATTTAGAGAAACTGGACGATTCCCTCCACCTAAATTGATGATCTCATAACCAAGAGGTTTTAAAGCTTTGATGGTCCCTTCAGCAATATCATCTACATAAGTGAAATCGCGGCTTTGCGTGCCGTCACCGTAAATCTGAACTGGTCTGTCTTCCATAATCCACTTAATGAACCTGAAAATGCTCATATCCGGGCGGCCGGCTGGGCCATAAACGGTGAAATAACGAAGCACGGTTACATCGATGCCATATAGGTAATGGTAGGTGTAACAAAGAACTTCGGCCGCTTTTTTGGATGCTGCATACGGCGAAATGGGTTGATTGACTGGCAAATCCTCTTTGAATGGCATGGGTTGGCCAGCATAGAGGGACGATGTGGAGGCAAGCACAAACTTGGGCACACCGAAATCTTTAGCAAGTTCGAGCAAGTTCAATGTTCCCATGACATTCGTCGTATAGTAAATATACGGATTCTCAATAGAATACCTAACACCGGCGCGCGCGGCCAAATTGATAATTGCATCGAATCTATTGGATTTAAAAAGCTCTTTTAATGCATTTTTATCTTCAATGTCAATTTTATAAAATTTGAAATTCTTGTGAGGTAGAAGCTGGTTCAAACGCCATTCCTTAAGCCTGACATCGTAGTAGTCATTCATGTTATCAACACCGACAACTTCATACCCCTTCTCGAGCAGTTCCTCCGATGTCTTCCAGCCTATAAAACCTGCCGCTCCAGTGACAAGTATTTTTTTCATGACGCTATCCCTCTTAACCTGATAAAACAACGATTTTGGGTGTATAACTCAAACTCAAGCTTTAGGCCATTTTTTTGTAAGAAACTTATAAACTATCTTTGCAATTCGTTCTGACGCTTTACCGTCTCCATAAATGAATCTTTGTACGGCATATTTTCTGTACAATTTCTCATCTTCAATGAAATCGGATGCTACCTCAAAGATCCTATTCTCATCCGTCCCCACAAGCACAGACACACCTGCCTCTATTCCCTCTGGTCTCTCAGTTGTATCTCTCAGAACCAGAACAGGTTTTCCAAGAACAGAAGCTTCTTCCTGAATTCCACCTGAATCTGTCATTATTAAATAAGAACCAGCCATTAATGTTATGAGTTTCACATAATCCACAGGTTCTATAAGATGTATTCTCTCCGTGTTTCCAAGGGTTTTGTATACGCTCTCTCTCACAACCGGGTTTAGATGTACAGGATATACGATCTCTACATTTCTGTACATTTTGACTATTTTCTTTACAGCCCTACATATACTTTCTAGTTTTTCTCCCCAGTTTTCTCTTCTATGAGCAGTCAGAAGTATCAATTTTTTGTCATTTTTGCCCCAACTTAAATCTATCTTGTATGATTCAACTATTTGAAGAAGCGCGTCTATCACTGTATTACCTGTTACAAAAATTTGATTTCTATTCACTCCTTCATTAATTAAATTGTTGTAAGCTCTTTTAGTAGGAGCAAAATGATGCGTTGCTACGACACCTATAATTCTCCTGTTTATTTCCTCCGGAAATGGGGAATATTTATCATTTGTTCTAAGTCCAGCTTCTACATGACCTACAGAAATTTTATTGTAAAAAGCTGCTAAAGACGCAGCCATAGCAGTTGTGGTATCTCCTTGGACCAAAATATAATCTGGAGAAACTCTCCTAAACAAATTTGAAAGCCTTGTGAGGGCTTCGGATGTTATATAATCAAGGCTTTGTTTTTTCTTCATGAGATTTAAATCGATATCAGGTGAAATACTAAAAATATTTAATAACTGATCAACCATTTCCCTGTGTTGAGCAACATTTACTAATGTTAACTTAATATTGTTACTATAATTCTTTTCAAACTCTTTGATTATAGGAGCTAGCTTTATAACTTCTGGTCTTGTCCCAAATATAATCACAATTCTCGGATGCATCATAGAATTTTCTCAAAGAATTTTCTCAAAATCTAAATCAAATTAGTTCTTGAGAGAATACATCAGACATGTTGAAATCGTAGTGTTGGCCTGTATGTACAAGTATTTCACTGAACCCTGCTTTTCTCAGTTCCTCAGACACAACCGCAGCTTTCATGAATTGGGGGCGCGCGCCAACAACGGAGATTATTTTCTCACCGCTTTTATAAGCCGTCACATCTTGACTTTAGAAAAACCGCCAAGCTGAATCTGCATGGCCTTCCCTTCGACTATTGCCAGATCGCTCACAATCGAATTTTTCACAACGGCGTTCGTCACCTCAACCCCCGCATTGATAATTGAATCAGAAACGACAGAATTGTCTATTTTGGAAGCATCGTCGATAGAGACATAAGGCCCTATCACAGATTTCTCGATAACAACATCTTTACCTATATAAACAGGATGAATAAGAACCGATGTGCCCAAAAGCTCAACGCCGATCCTGTTTATTGTCTTATCGAGGAGCACCTTGTTAGCCTGCAACAAAGTCTCATATTTTCCGCAATCAAGCCACAAATCAGCAATTACAGGCTTCGGTTCCCATCCATAATTTTTCAACATGTATCTTAATCCATCTGTCAACTGATATTCATTGTTAACTTTGATGTCGTTTTTTATGACATATTCGAGAGATTCCTTTAAGGGCTTAAGATTGGAGAAAAAATAAACCCCAATTATTGCGAGATTAGTTTTCGGTATAGCGGGTTTCTCCTCCATATCAATAATTTTCCCATCTGCTATTTCGACGACGCCGAAAGAATGTGGATCCTCGACGCTCTTAACTACAATGAAATCTTCTTTTGAATCGACAAAATCTTTTATCGGAGCATCGAATATCGTGTCACCAAGTGCCACCATCAAAGAGGCATCCTCAAGTTGCTTAATTCCCTGATACACAGCATGTCCAAGGCCAAGAGGAACTTCCTGATATACAGTAGAAACCAGAATACTGCCAACTTTATCCTTTACAAAATAAACGATGGCTTCGCTCCCTGGCGATATTACAAGTATTATCTCGTCTATATCCAACCCAGAGAACCGATCAATGACATGTTCTACAATAGGTTTACCTGCGACTTTGAGAAGCGGTTTTGGGGTGGTAAGAGTATGCGGATATAACCTCGAACCTTTACCAGCTACCGGGATTAATAATTTCATTTTAATCTGTGCTTAATGAAAAACAAAAAGCCTCCGGCCATGCCTGCTCCAAGCAGGAATTCTTCAAAAAACGAACATCAATACAACACATAAGTTTGGTTCAGAATTATAAAGCAGACATCAGAATGTCAACACGGGGTTACAAGGTCAGCAAACCGCATTTTGGGGCTGGAGCGACACACGGACAATATTAATCTAAATTTCCGTTGTTTTAGATCGGACGGCACAGTTAGCCTGTACCTTATATTCTCGGATAATAAGGGATGTGCTTCGGCTCAGCGTCCTTATCACTTGTTACAATCTTTCGGAGAATATCAGGTAATTGCGGAAGGTCTTCAGCCATAATAAGGACTATCTGGCGTTCTCTGGCCCACTTCTTATATTCTTCTAAATCATCCCGAGTTCTATCACTTTTGGAAACGCTACTGACCAACAGCGCAGAGCACATCCCCTTTCCTAGTTGCTCAGCCTTCGAGTGCAACTCTTCAAACCATGCTCTCTTGATACTATTTTCTGTTTTGCAAGAGGCGATAACCATTTGCCCACCAAAGATACCTGCAAAATCTATCTCACCTTTACCAGACGTATCTTCTACTCCCCATCCGCGCTCGTCGAACAAAGGTGTGTCTTGTGCTGTTTTCAACCGAGAAGCAGTTCGGTAGACATAGAATTCTAGCCAATCGCCAGTAAGTAAGAATTTTGCTTCTTCGTCACCATTGATAGTCCATTTTGTTCCAGTATCGGTTCGCGAGACATTACTTACAATTCGCAACTTCTCTATTTCTTGTAAAAGAAAAAATTCTTTGTCACCCATACGTTTATTATATCGTATAGTACGTTTCCCTTTTCCCCTGTCGTTGCTTCTGAGAATGTAAATCAAGCGGTGAGAAATCGGCAAGTTCTGGACAAGTAAGTCGACTAACTTTTGAAACCTCTCATCTGGCTCTGGTTTTAGAGTGACCTTCCATCCGTAACTGGCGAAGTAATCTCTCAACCCAATTTTTACAGGCTCAATGTTGTTGATTTCCCGAAATATCCAAACAAGTCCCTCCCTGGATACATAGCACATATCAACATTTTTACTTTGCGCTCGCAGATTCTTGACAACATCGTAAGCACCAAACCCCATAATCTTTGGTTCTGAGGCTGACACAACGATAATCTGATCGTCCCGGTGTTTATTGACAATTAATTCACACTTAGTGATAGTTTCTTTAAGGCTGTAAGGCCTTACAGTGTAAGGATTTTCTGGTCTTAAACGCTTTGGTAAAGCATTGATCAGTTTTTCATAATTCCCGTCTGTGGCAAGAGAATCTTCTGAAACTATAACGTAAAGGCGCTCAGGATTTAAATGTAATGCCGCCAACACGTTAGGTAGAGGCCTACCGCCTAATAAAGAGATCATTACCTTTGCCATATTTTAGTAAGCTCCAAGCTGTGCGTCAGACAAATTAAGATAACGATGGCCTTAGCTTCAAAACCTTGCTGTCCAACTACCAATGATGACGAGCAATCTCGGCCAGTATTTCTATGTGAGTCCCCGCTGTGCCGATGCAATTTCAATTTCAGCACATCCAATTCCATTAAAATTCAATAAATATTCATCACGACTCAATTATAATCCATTTCCATCGGTCTTATCTACACGCGTCACCAAGTCAGCACAAACCACATTTGGGCGGATTTTTTACTCAATGTCTCGAAAGCCCCCCACCTCATTCCTGCATCTCACTTCACAGTATAATTTCAGGCTGAAACAGCAAACAGTGACCTGATGTTTGCCATAACATAGCTTTCAGAGCCCCTTTTGGCTGAGGATGATATGATGTCGCTGCCAAAAATAAAATCGAAAAAGTTGAAATACTTTGCCTCGGTGGTGGTTCTCAACTATGCGCGGGTGGCAGCTGGTTTCCTGTCCCTGATATTGGTTGCAAGGTTCCTGAGCGTCAGGGATCAGGGACTTTATTCGCTCGCACGCAGTATGACGGACACATTGAGCAAGTTCTTCCACTTCAGCCTTGCAGTATCGGTTGTGTATTTCTACGGCAAGGTTGATAGGAAAAATCTGCTGAATTCCATGTTCTGGCTATCCATTCTACTGGGCGTTTCAGGTGGTGTTGTGGATGCCATAGCGTTGAGGAACATTTATCATCTGCCGCACGCAATTGCCTTTGTGGCAGCTCTGCAGCTGTTTTTGATAATCGTTTACTACATAAATTCGGCATACCTTCAGGCCATAGGCCGCGTCGATAAGTTTGCGCTCCTGAACACATCTGGCACTTTCGTCAAACTCTTGCTCATAGTGGCGCTTATGGGCGTCTTCAGCCTGAAAACCCCTCTTGCAGCCCTGTCAAGCGGCACGACAGCCATGTTTCTGATGTCGGTCGTGTCCGTATGGATTATAAGGAAGTGGCTCACTGTAAAAATCAAATTGGACTGGAAGCTCCTCAAGTCGATGGTCTCTTACACACTATGGCTACACCTGCACAACATTCTCTGGTTCATGGTGCTCAAAAGTGACATATTGATAATTGGTTACCTGCTCGATAAAAAGGCTGTGGGTTACTATTCGATAGCCTCGCTCATAGGCGACGGCATCAAGATATTCACAAACAGCATCAATCAGGCACTATTGCCCATCCTGGTTAGGACGAGGAGTCTAAAGACCGTTTTCAAATACGGGGCTCCATCCATGTTGATACTCATAATCGGCGGGGTGATCTTCACGCTGATCGCAAAACCATTCACAATTATAACTTTCGGCAGCAAATACATCCCCTCAATCCCGTCCATAGTCGTGATCGTATGGGCGACGATGGTGCTATCGACAAACAGTTTTCTGGCGCACTATTTCATAGCAGTGGGCAAGCCGTGGGTGAACACGATATCATCGGCCACGGGCTTTACGGCCAATATCGTGCTCAATTTCATACTCATTCCTCGGATGGGTATACTTGGAGCGGCTGTCGCATCGTTTATCAGCTACACGATAATGCTGATCGTGACGCTATCAATGCTCATCTTTGGTGGCAGGAGGTTGCATTTTACGGACGACCGAGACCGACATGCCGACCATTAGCATGTAGATGAGCATGTGAGGCCGTGTCGTGTAAATTGTTTCAGTCAAAGCGTTTATCATAAGTAAAGATCCGACGGCAAATGTCGTCAGAAGGAGCACCCGGATGTCCCTTTCCCTGGCGTATCTTATCCCCCTGAATATGACTGTCAGGTTGTAAACCCAGAAGATCAGGAAGATTAGCGTGCCAAACAATCCGTAGTGCCACAAAAGGACCATGTAATCGTTGTCTATGAAAAATGTTTCCGCATGCCGCCAGTAACGCCACATAGCGTTGCCGATGCCGTGTCCCCATATCGGAGATCTGAGCACTATCTCTTTGACAAGGCCTATGTCTATTTTCCTGACCATCAATGAAGTGTCGCGCTGGAGGTTTGAAAAGGTGTAGATGCGTTTGACCAGAGAGAACAGGAAATCGAATCCGAATACAATTTGCCCGACTGCAACGGTTATGATGAGAGCCAGAGTCCAAAGAATTAGACTGTTGACTATCGGTTTTAGGGAGATTTTCAACAGGAAGTTCCACAGCAGGTAGAGCCAGAACAGGGAGAGTGCGAATATGACCCACATGGTGCGGTTGAGCGAGATGACAATGGTGACTATTGCCGCTATCGCAACGAGATTGTAGAAAACGGTTTTGAGGGTCCCTTTAACTCCGAGGGCGAGTTCATTGAGAGCTATGACGAACGCAATGAAGACCGTAAAGGATTGAAGAAAGAGCAGTCTGCCCACATTGTGGAATTTTGCGGCCGGCATCTGATAGGCAAGCTCAAATCCGGCTGCGAATGTGGATAAAAGTAGGATGTATTTGATGGTTTTCCAGTCCTTTTCAGCATCGAGATAGACCCTTCCCCATAAATATCCGATGTAATAGAACTGGAGCACTCCCATAACCATGATGTTTTTGGGATCATCTCCGTTGCTGATGCTAACTATGATGGAAAAAAACAAGACTATGCCTAACAAAATGAAAAGCTTATCCTCAACACTCCGTCCGAAACCAGCGTCGATTATTTCCTGATATGATGTCAACAATATTGACCCTGTGGCCATCAACAACACCAGGAAAACAAGTTGTGAGGGCACGACTATCGGGAAAAAAGCTCGCTGAACAGGAAGAGCAGCAATTACTGTGACCAGAAACAGCAGAACTATTCTGGGATTGAGGAAGAGGTAAAGCGTAATCCCTATCACAAAGGGTAAAGCAAAGAGGAAAACTCCCCATTTAATTTCTTTGATAGCAATGAGATACACGCCAGAGAGTTCTATCAACATGAGCAGTCCTAACGCCAACCACGATAAAACTTTTTGCTCGCCGTTTTTTCCGATTTCTGTTGAATTCATGGGCATTTTTCGATGTGGGGAATTATAAAGTAAGCTTCAGCATTGGACATCGTTTTTCAGATAAGCATCCAAACGATGCAAAACCACCTGTGCCGTTGCTTCAGCGATTATTTTAGGACAAAATTGGAACCAACCAACGGAGGAGCCTGATGAAGAAGAAATCTGGCATAGCAAACATCGCAAATGGTGTGACATTGTTGAGGATAGCTTTGTTGTTTCTGTTGGTTGTCCTCGTGTATGCGAACTCCATCTGGGCGAGGATCGGAGCGGCATTGTTGGCCGCATTAGTGATAGTTATGGATTGGCTTGACGGGTTCCTTGCCAGAAAGCTCCACATCTCAACGACTCTCGGCAGCGTGCTGGACATAACAGGCGACAGAATTGTTGAAAATGTGCTCTGGATCGTCCTGTCCGACCTGAGGCTTATCCCTGTCTGGATTCCGATCGTGGTGGTCTCAAGGGGCATAATGACGGATTCAGTCAGAAATTACGCCCTGAAATACGGGAAAACGGCGTTCGGTTCGACCACGATGATGCGCACCAAACTCGGGAAATTCCTCACCGGTTCGCCGATTATGAGGACATCCTACGCAGTTATGAAAGGGGTGACATTCACTCTGCTCATTCTGGTATCCGTGCTCGATCAGTTCTGGTCGTTCATAGGGCATCCTGAGCTTTCGCGCTACACGCCGACAGTCCACATGTTGGGCCTCATCCTCGCCGTTTTGACAGCTGCCATGTGCCTGATACGGGGCATCCCGGTGATAATCGAAGGATTTGCCTTCATCAAAGAGATGGAAGACCGGGAAAAATGAAGTATGATGCCGCCGTTTTCGACATAGACGGCACACTCCTGCCGATGTCGCTCGAAAGAATGCTGATAGCCTGCATGTTGTCGAACAAAGAGATCCCCCTATCCCGTCTTTTCAGGGAGCTTTTATCAATTGCCTTTGAGAAAGGCGGAGTAGTCAAGTTCCTGAGGAATAAGTTTTACATTGAAGGACTTGAAGCTCAGAGAGTTCATGAGATAATCGACAGCAAATGCTGGCCCGAGATAAAGAACCGCTTTTTTCGGTCGATGATGGACATAATTGAGCTGTTTCGCGAAAACGGCACACCGATCGTGCTGCTAAGCGGCACGATCGACATAATGGCCGAGCGCGTAAGGGATTTCATCAATTCGGATTACATGCTCTCATCGAAGTTGGAAGTGGTCAACGGGGTTTTCACCGGCAAAGTGGTTGGAATTTACCCGTATCGTGAGGGCAAGGTTGCCGTGCTCAGGGAGCTTGTCGAAAAGGAAGGATGGGATTGGGGCAAAATCTGGGCTTTCGGGGACAGCCCATCGGATTTGCCTCTCCTCAAGGCGGTCGGACATCCTGTGGCTGTGAACCCATCTAAAAGGTTGCGTCGAAAGGCGAAAGAGATGGGATGGCCAATTCTGGATGTAGGGCCGAGGATGTGGAATCCGTTTTCAAGGAAATCCGATTAAGCGTTGTTGATATTGGGCGGCAGCACCTTGACCGGAGATATGCTGTCCCATCTCAGATACCCAATTCCGAGAAATCTGCCGTCGGGTCTGTAAACTCTGACATGCTCGAAGCTCCTTGCATCCCGTGACTTCCTCAATATCCCCGCAGAGCCGACCTGCGTCCCGTTCTGAAAATAGAACGCCGCTTTCTCCTTCAGCACCACTTCCTTGAGGTGAGATAACCCTTTGTCGATCGGGATGATCGCACTTTTTATCTTCTCAGGCTCAACATCCAGAGGGATGGCGTTTTCTATGCGAAAATGTCCGATTCGGGTGCGACGCATCTCCTTTACCACGCCGTAAGTGCCCAATTTCTCGCCTATATCCCTTGCAAGGGAGCGGACATAAGTGCCGCGGGAGCAGACAACCCGAATCACAAACTCGTCATTGGCAAGGCCTATGAGTTCAAGTTTGTAAATCTTGACTTTTCGGGGTTTGGGGTTGACGAGTATCCCCTCTCGGGCAAGTTCATAAAGCCTTTTGCCCTCAACCCGAATTGCGGAATAGGCAGGTGGAGTTTGCATTATCTCGCCGAGAAAGCCCTTCAAAACCTTCTTGAGTTTGTCCTCAGTCAGCTCAGGCACATCCTTGCGCGCCATGACCTCGCCGCTCATGTCAAGCGTATCGGTCAGGATGCCGAGTTTGATGGTGGCGAGATACTCCTTTTCCAGATCCATCAAAAATTCGAGGAACCGCGTGCCCTTCCCGATGCCCACGACAAGCACACCGGTTGCGTCAGGGTCAAGTGTGCCGGCATGTCCGACCTTTTTAATTCCGAGGATGTCGCGCAGTTTTTCGATCACTCCGAACGATGTGATGCCACGAGGTTTATCGATGTTGATGAACCCGTGCATCATAAGATCTCCAGCTTCTTGAATTCGATCTCCGGCACAAATTTTATCCTCATCTTGTGGGCAAGCGTCGTCCTGAGGTAGCCTCTGGCACGCTCAAGATGGCTCTCGACCCCTTCCGTATTGAGTATCACGGAATAGAACACCTTCGCCTTCCTCAAGTCGTCCGTCACCTCGACGCGAAGGATGGTTATGCGCCTGAGAACCGGATCGTGCGCCTCATAAGTCAAAGTTTCTGCAAGAATTCGCTTTATTTCCTGACTTACCCTTTCGGATCTTTTGTATGGCTTCAATTTATTCCCCTCCAGTGCGTAAAGCAGGCTCAAATATTAACATAGGAAATCGAATAAGGCAAAGTCGGGGCTGCGGCTTGCCGCAGCCCCGCAATCACGGAATGTCACTTTATGAGGATAAATCTGCCGGTTGATTTCGAGGTCTCAATTTGCATCACATAGAAGTAAACGCCATTTCGCAGGCCGTTCAGGCTCACGTTATGCGAGCCGCTGTCGAACCATCCGTCAACATTTCTGACGATGCGGCCAGAGGCGTCGTAAATCCGCAGCTGGAGCTTCCCTGACCGTGGCATCTGAAATGCCAGTCCATCGGACAACACCCGAACGCTGCTCGATGCAGGCATATCGGCACCTTCGGAGACGCTCGTCGGCGTGAAATGGAGTATGTGGACGCCGATCGTCCAGTCGGAAAGATAGATGTCATCGCCGTCAATCGAATAGTTCGTGTATTCGTAATAATTGCCGTAATAGCCAGCGATCTCAGGGGCTGTCGGGTCTGACAGGTCGTATGCGACCATTGCCGTGTAACTTCCACGCGTCCCGAACATGTAATTCCCGTGAACGGATAGCTCCCTGAGCCCGTAATTTCGGTCGTTCGGCGGCACATCTCCGAGATATGTCGGGTTGACTGGATCGCTTATGTCGAATATCGCAATCTGGCTTACATCAGTGGACATGTAAGCGTAGTGGTCGTAGAAGGTTATGGATCTTATTACCCCATACAACTGCGGGAAATAGCTCAGAGACAGAAGTCGCGGCGATGATGGAGTTGAGATGTCCACTGCACCTATTTTCTGGTATCTGGAAACTATGTAGAGGTAATTTCCATGGACATATAACAAATTCCATCCGTAGGAGAAAGCCGTATCGGCCAGACTGCTGACAACCTGCATGCTGTCAAGTGAGACGACATAAAATCCGGAATCCGAACCGACAAAGGCGTAGCCGTTGCCAATTGCAAGCGCTCGTTTGGTGCTAATAGCGCGAGGCAGCCTCAGCCTATTTGCCACAAAAGGATTGGCTGGATCGGACACATCAATTCTGGTCAGGAAGCTATCGCTTGTGATGTAAAGGTTCCCTCCAAAATAGGCGGTAGAAAATCCGTTGCTGGCTAAAATGTGGATGTTAGTAGAGCCTTGATGTTGGTCGTATCTCAGGATGTCCAGACGGAGACTTCCTTTGATGCGCGTTATGTAAAAAGCATAGCCGTCGCCTGCCTTGATACCCTTGTTGATGCCGGGTGTTCTGAAAAATTCCGCCTCGAAGGGGTTGCCCAGCGAATCGAAAGCGATCGAACTCATGCCGGCATATCCCGATGCTGTCAGCAGCAGGCCATTTTCTGGTGAGAAGTCGAAAATGCCGTCACTCATCGGCCAGAAACTCCATACAACGACAGGATCCGTCAAATCGGAGACATCCCATACATCCAGAAGTTCGCCGCATGCGTAAATCCTGTTTCCGTATTTACGGACTTTGTGATATGTCCGGGCAAGAGAGACATTGTTTTGCCCTATCAAAACGGGATTGGAGAGGTCTGAGATGTTGTAGATGTCAATTCCATAAATGCCATTCCACGAGCCCCATACGGCGTAGAAAACGGTATCTTCAGCAATGCCGGAGCAGTTGCCCACCGGAAGGTAGCCGATCGAGTCGGGCGCCGATATGTCCGAGATATCAAATACGAATGTGCTGCCGTTGGTGTTCACGAACAACCTGTTCCCATCCTTTGAAAAGTTGTTGATTGGGAAAGACAATGATATTCTCGTAATTTCTTGAAGATTGGGAAGATTACTTATGTCAAAGACCTTCACATAATGTGCGGAGCCGTAAACATTTTCATATCCGACCAATAGATGATTGCCTTCTAAAAGCATGTCCATGATATAGGCATCTGAGAAAGCGTAAGAGACCGTATCCTGATAACTTGTTATTCGTGTCGGAGTTGAGTTGTTCGGAACCGACCATATTTCAAGCCATGCGTTGTCCCCGCCCATAAAGAGCATCTGCCGCGCATAGTCGAAAATCAGAACATTTATGTTGCCACCATGTGTCCTGATGGCATCTGAGATGAGTGTGAACTCCCCGCTTTCCTCAGGCCGCAGTATCATCACGCCGGCACCGGATGCGAGGAAAATCCTGTTGTTTACCGTATCTTCGGCAATCGCATGGGCAGGACCGAACGGCCAGCTTGCGACTTCCCTGAACCCCATGGAATCGGCTTCCATTGGGGATGCTGCATGTTGCCCCACTGCTAAGAGCAAAGCGATAACCGGGGATAACATTTAAGGACCTCCTATTTTTAAGTTTGAAAAGATAGAAATTTCGAGGCGATTATTCACCTTTGGGGCATGCGTGTCAACGAGAGGAGGGCTTAAATGATGTTTTTTCGCCAGATAACGCTATGTGCTCGTTTGTGTGACTTCAGGCAGTCGGGTATAATTTAAGCCCGATGAAAGATACTCCTCGAGGTTCCCTCTGTTCAGGATTTAACTCCTCTCCACGAGCGAGGGGAAGCTCGAAATTTCATTCTGTCCGCCTTCTTGCAATTCTCAAAGAAACCCATACAAAACGGAAGGGAGGCAATGATACATCTTATAACAACCCATCCCTTGCTTTTAGTGACCCTCGCCGTTGGGCTTTTCATGGCGTGGGGGATTGGGGCCAATGACACGGCCAACTCCATGAGCACCGCAGTCGGCGCTGGCGCGATAACTCCGGCTC
>JALVZN010000034.1 GCA_027037615.1 Caldifarciminota bacterium
TCAGGGATGGCGACATCCTCGTCCTCGAAAACCTCCGCTTCCACGCCGAGGAGAAGAAAAACGACCCTGAGTTTGCGCGTGCACTTGCGAATGGCGTCGATATCTATGTCAACGATGCGTTTGGCACAGCCCATCGCGCACACGCATCGACTTACGGGATGGCCGTCCATTTTGACATACGGCTTGCCGGCCTGCTGATGGCTAAGGAGATCGAGGCGCTGTCGAAGGTGCGCGAAAACCCGGACAAGCCGTTCATCGTGGTGCTTGGCGGCGCAAAAGTGGCGGACAAGATCGAGATCATCCAGAACCTCATGCCGAAAGCCGATAAGTTCCTGATAGGCGGCGGGATGGCCTATACATTCCTCAAAGCGCTTGGACATGAGATCGGCAATTCGCTGCTGGATGAAGGGCATCTAAATCTGGTTAAAGGATTTATGGACGAAGCGCCTGACAAGTTCCTGCTGCCAATTGACCACATCGTCACG
The DNA here is from genome assembly GCA_027037615.1 of Caldifarciminota bacterium. GTDB lineage: Bacteria > Hydrothermota > Hydrothermia > B15-G9 > B15-G9 > WGAI01. The sequence continues at coordinate 486 of JALVZN010000034.1, forward strand.
GACAAACTTGAGGGCGGCGAGGTGAAGGAGATTTCGGAGCAGGACATACCTGACGTCTGGATGGGCGTCGATATTGGGCCGAAAACGATTGAGCTCTATCGGAAAGCTCTGCCGGAGAAGGGCACCATCTTCTGGAACGGCCCGATGGGCGTATTCGAGATAGAGCAGTTCTCCAGAGGCACTGTTGAGATGGCAAAGGCAATAGCTCAGGCCACCCAAAAAGGTGCTTACAGTGTGACAGGCGGCGGCGACACGGTGTCAGCGATACACAAGGCCGGCCTGAAAAACTCCGATTTCAGCCATGTCTCGACCGGCGGCGGTGCTACACTCGAATTTCTTGCTGGCAAAGAACTGCCTGCCATCTCGGTGTTGAGCGATAAGAATTAACAGGAGGGCTGAAATGTTCCAGACATGGATCAGCTTCATTCTGGCATCAATCCTGTTCGTTGTTGCTTTGATACAGCAGGCAGGAGCCATTTACTGGGTGGGCAACCTGATCATCGCCATCCTTACCCTATGGGCGGCTCTCGCCAGCGACAACAAAAAGGAAGCTGAGCAGGAAAAAGAGGAAGAGTAACCTGTTTGACGGCCTCTCGCAGTGTAATTCGCCAGATTTTGGTGCGTGGCGATGCGGGAGGCCTCGTTTTCACTCGCAGAAGCGGCTGAAATGCCGACGAAGATCGTTGTTGGGTTTTGTTTTGCCTAATGATGGGTTGGTGGATTTATTTTTGGGAAATTCAGGCTCCGGGCTGGTTTTGCATTTTGTTGAAAACAGGTTTTCGACAGCTTAAAATTTCGCAAAAACAAGGAGCTAAGCGATGAAAGAAGGCCTGATATTTGATAGATCGAAACCGGGTAGGAAGGGCTATTCTTTGCCTGAGCTTGATGTTGAGAAAAGGCCAATCTCATCGGTAATTCCTGACTCCCTCCTGCGCAAAAATGATCCCCATCTTCCTGAGATTACCGAAAACGAGGTCATTCGCCATTTTACGAGGCTTGCGGAGATGAACTACCATGTCGATCGCGGTTTCTACCCTCTCGGCTCATGCACGATGAAATACAACCCTAAAGTTAACGAAGACGCAGCTCGCCTTCCGGGTTTCCTTGAGATCCATCCGTTTCAGCCTTCCAGCACGGTTCAGGGCGCACTCCGCCTCATGGTGGAGTTGCAGGGTTATCTTGCGGAGATCTCCGGCATGGATGCCGTGACGCTTCAGCCCGCCGCAGGCGCTCACGGTGAGCTCACATCGATGATGATCGTGCGCAGATACCACGAAAAGCAGGGCAATCCGCGCAAGTATGTGCTCGTCCCCGACTCGGCGCACGGCACAAATCCGGCATCCGTGACGCTCGCAGGTTATCAGGCGAAGACCATCAAGTCGAACGAGCGCGGCCTTGTGAACATCGAGGAGCTGAAAAAATACCTCAACGAGGATGTGGCGGCGTTCATGGTGACCAATCCCAACACGCTTGGCCTCTTCGAGAGCGAGATACTCAAAGTCGCCGAGCTTGTGCATTCGGTCGGTGGACTTATGTATATGGACGGCGCTAACTTGAATGCACTTCTCGGGTATGTCAGGCCGGGCGACATCGGGTTCGATGTCATGCATTTCAACCTACACAAGACATTCTCTACCCCGCACGGCGGTGGTGGGCCGGGCTCAGGCCCTGTCGGCGTGAAAAAGCACCTTGAGCCGTTCCTCCCTGTGCCTCGTGTCGTGGAAAAGGACGGCAAACTTGAGCTTTCATACGATTTCCCCGATTCAATCGGCAAAATCCACGGCTTTTACGGCAACTTTGATGTGTTCGTGAAAGCCTACACTTACATCCGCATGATGGGCGCCGACGGGCTCAAGAAAGTCGCTGAGGCCGCCGTGATCAACGCCAACTACCTCATGAGCCTGATAAAGCATGTTTACAAAATAGCTTACGACAGATTTTGCATGCACGAGTTCGTCGCCACTGGCAGGCCGTTCAAGAAATACGGCGTCAGGACGCTCGACATAGCCAAGAGGTTGCTCGACTATGGGTTCCATGCGCCCACGATTTACTTCCCGCTGATTGTGCCCGAAGCTTTGATGATCGAGCCGACGGAGACGGAGACCAAAGAGACGCTCGAAGCCTTTGCGGACGCCCTGCTTAAGATCGCCAAAGAGGCTGAGGAGAACCCTGAGCTCCTGCACGAAGCGCCTCACAACACGCCTGTCAGGCGTCTCGACGATGCTTATGCATCGAAACATCCGGATGTAAGGTGGAAACCGGAGGAATAGCAAATTGACGAAAATCGAAAAACTGAGGGGGTATCTCTTTCTAACGGCTGTCGGGTTGAGCTTTTCCATTTATGCGTCGGGTTGCGGCTACAAGTATCCGATGCCGCCGATCCCTTCTGACAGCGGAATGCCACCTGAGAGCTCTTATGTCTCAACCGGGATATGGGACAGCTCGGCTGAATTCAACGACCTGTTTGTAGGCATCAGCGGGCTGGTCTTCGCCATCAGGAACGATTCTGTGCTGGCCTACTACCTCAGCGGCGCAAGGAATAACAACTTCGACCTCGATTACGAGTTTCAGGGGGCGGTTAGCGGCGTGCAGGCGCTTGATGGCAGCATCTGGGTGCTGGACACATCTTCCGCAGCGGTCATGAAATTCTCGCAGGACGGCAACCTCCAGCGCACCATCATAAAACCCGAATTTGTTGGGGGCGTCTCGATCGCCATACGCGATTCCCTGTTCTACATCTCGTTCCGCGACAACAACCTCGTGGTAGCCTACGACACGCTCGGCAATGTGGTGGACACTGTCGCGCGCGAGGGAAACGGCATTTTGAATGTGGTTTCTCCCGTAGGGCTTTACTACGACAGGCAAAGGGACCTGCTTTTTGTCGCCAGCTCCGGCCACAACTGGGTTGAAGGCATAACTGCGAGCCTGCCGCATGAGAACCTTTACCATCTCGGCGGCATTTACCACGATGGGGGCACCGACGACACCCTGTTCCTGAATCCGCTCGATGTGACTGCTGATCTCGATGGGAATGTGTATGTCGCTGACAGCGGAAATGCGGCTGTCAAAAAGTTCTCTCCCTCAGGCGAATTCATAATCTCAGCTTACTCGCGCATCGAAGGTGCGTATCCGCTTAGGGTGGCGGTATCCTTCACGGGCAGCGAGTTTTACGCCATAATGGGCGATGGCAACATGAGGTGGATCGAGAAATTCAACAAGGCCGAACGGCCCGATACCACTGGAGGCGGAAAATGAGCAGAAAGATCGCATTTGGCATGGTGATGGCGTTTCTGGTCTCGTCCTCTCTCGCTTCTCAGTCTCTATTTGAAATTCTTGGAGGCCAGAAGGTTGGGACGACATCCATGGTTCTTTTGAAGATGGGGCTCGGCGCACGGGCGATCGGACTTGGCAACACCTATGTCTCCATAGCTCAGGGCGGCGAAGGCCTGTGGTGGAACCCTGCCGGTAGCGCTTTCGAGAGTGAGAAATGCCTTGAAGTGTCTCATGTCAACTGGGTTACAGGGATCAACATCGAGCATGTGGGCCTCGTGCTGCCGCTCAAAAACTACTACTCGTCTGTCGGCGTCCAGCTGGCGTCCCTTGTCACGCCTGCCATGGAGCGGACGGATGAGTATCATCCCTTTGGAACAGGAGAATACTTTGCTTACGGGGTGACGCTTATCGGCGTGTCGTTCTCCCGACTGGTCAGCGACAGGTTTTCCGCTGCCGTCGGCGTCAAGGCGTTCAACGAGGTGCTTGATGACATGCATTCGTATGGCGTGGCGCTGGA
>JALVZN010000035.1 GCA_027037615.1 Caldifarciminota bacterium
TGTTATCCCCGGGGTACCTTTTATCCGCTGATCGACGGCCCTTCCACACGGAGCCGCCGGGTCACTAGGCCCGGCTTTCGCCTCTGTTCGGCCTGTCGGCCTCACAGTCAGGCCCCCTTCTGCCCTTGCACTCAACGCACGGTTGCCGTCCGTGCTGAGGGGACCTTTGGACACCTCCGTTACCTTTCAGGAGGTCACCGCCCCAGTGAAACTGCCCACCAAGCGATGTCCCTCGCGTCGATCCAGACGCGCAGGTTAGAGCCTCAACCAGACGAGGGTGGTATTTCACCGGTGCCTCCACCCGAGCTGGCGCCCGGGCTTCACAGGCTCCCACCTATCCTACACACGCCTGGCCAAGACTCAACGCCAGGCTGCAGTAAAGGTCCACGGGGTCTTTCGGTCCTGCCGCGGGTAGGTGGCATCTTCACCACCACTACAACTTCACCGGGCCCCCCGTTGAGACACCGACCCAGTCGTTACGCCATTCGTGCAGGTCGGAACTTACCCGACAAGGAATTTCGCTCACTTCCTCCCATAGCTTTCGCTATGGAGTGGACCATATCTTCATCCGGCCTTGAGGAATTCTACCACTTTCTCCAATGCCGGCCTATTGGCCGTGTTCATATCTTTCGCTATCTCAACTATCTCCAACAACCCACCTTTATCCAGATGCTTGCCCTGCTCCATCAGCATTACCACTCGTCTAAATTTTCTGAAGTCCACATTCTTCTTCGTCTTCAGAGGGTGTTTCTCGAAGAATTCAATCACCTTCCTAAGACAGGACAGCTTTCGCACTCTGTATGCATATCTGTCACCGTGATTTTGTCTTACCACTCCGCATCGAAAAAATCGCTTCAGTGCATAGAGGATCTGAATGTCCCTCTCGTGCTGAACGATCGTGAATTCTGGCAGCACCTGATATCCAGCAGTCATTTCGGGATGTCTCTGGATGCCGACAAAGAAGCAACCTTCTCCATCGGTAAATCCGACAACCCAGTCAGGAGATAGTTGCATGATTCACCTCCTCAAGCCGGATGTCCGGCGTATGGCCTCTGAGGATCCCCACTTTAAGAGTGGGTTTCCTGCGGATTGCCCAATCCCTGACATTTTTACGGACCCGCAAATCGGTCTCGTAGTCAGGGCTCTAAGGGTGTTCCCGCATACAGCCGGATATTGCCCTGCAGGTCACCCTGCAGGCAGGCAGCATATCCAGCTACCTTAGGACCGTTAGAGTTACGGCCGCCGTTTACCGGGGCTTCGGTTCGGGGCTTGCACCCCTCCCCTTAACCTTCCGGCACCGGGCAGGCGTCAGGCCCTATACGTCCTCTAGGCCGAGTTCGCAGAGCCCTGTGTTTTTAGTAAACAGTCGCCAGGTCCTCTTCGCTGCGACCCCTTTCCGCAGCCACCCGCCCGCATGAATATACGGTGGGTGACAACGTACTCGGGGCACCCCTTCTCCCGAAGTTACGGGGCCAAGTTGCCGAGTTCCTTAACGGGGGATAACCCGCGCACCTTAGTATTCTCTACCCGCCTACCTGTGTCGGTTTACGGTACGGTCACTCCGACTTCAACGCCTGCGAGGCTATTTCTTGGCAGCGTGGTCCGAGCCCTTCCCCCAGCACAAGGCCGGGTTCCTTACTCCCCCTCAGGCTCCGGGTCGGGATTTGCCTCGACCCTTCACAGCCCTACAGGTTTGGAGGGACAGCCACCTGTCCCCGGGCCCTTCCCTTCTGCGTCACCCCCCAGGCTCCGCCGGAGTGGCGGGGGAATATTAACCCCCTTCCCATCCCCTACGCCCTTCGGCCTCAGGTTAGGGGCCGGCTAACCCTGAGCGGACGACCCTTGCTCAGGAAACCTTAGGCTTTCGGTGGGGAGGATTCTCACCTCCCTTATCGTTACTGATGCCTGGATTCTCACTTCCCGTCAGTCCAGCGCCGCTCGCGCGACACCTTCATCCCAACGGGAACGCTCCCCTACCGCCGACGAGCAAGTGCTCGCCGACCCGCGGCTTCGGTGGCGGACTTAAGCCCCGGAACATTTTAGGCGCGGGGGCACTCGGCTGGTGAGCTGTTACGCACTCTTTAAATGATGGCTGCTTCTAAGCCAACATCCCAGCTGTCTTAGCGCCCCCACCTCCTTTCACACTTAGTCCGCACTCCGGGACCTTAGCCGGCGGTCTGCGTTGTTCCGCTCTCGGCCATGGAGCTTATCCCCCACGGCCTGACTCCCGGGAAGCATGTGCCGGTATTCGGAGTTTGGTTGGGTTCGGAGGATCACTCCCCCTAGCCCATCCAGTGCTCTACCCCCGACACACTCATACCCGAGGCTAGCCCTAGAGCTATTTCGGGGAGAACCAGCTATCTCCGAGCTCGGTTAGCTTTTCACTTCTACCCACAGCTCATCCGAGGACTTTTCAACGTCCACCGGTTCGGGCCTCCACCCGGTGTTACCCGGGCTTCACCCTGGCCATGGGTAGGTCGCTCGGTTTCGGGTCTACCCCTGCCGACTAAACGCCCTATTCGGACTCGCTTTCGCTACGGCTACGCCCCAGAAGGGCTTAGCCTCGCCGACAAGGGTAAGTCCCAGGCTCATTAGGCAAAAGGCACGCCGTCAGGCCTCATGGCGCGGAGCCATAGGCTCAACGCTTTCCATGAGGACCCTCCGACTGATTGTAGGCGCCTGGTTTCAGGTTCTATTTCACTCCCATCCCTGGGTGCTTTTCACCTTTCCCTCACGGTACTCAGTTCACTATCGGTCGCCGGGTAGTATTTAGCCTTAGGTGGTGGTCCACCCAGATTCCCTCAGGGTTCCACGTGCCCCAAGGTACTCGGGAACGCATCCCAGGGAGACCTGCGAGTTTCGCCTACGGGACTATCACCCTCTATGGTGCGGCTTCCCAGCTCGCTTCGGCTACCCGCAGGTTTTGTAACTCCCCGGCCGGTCCGTGGCCCAGCCCGGATGCGCCCCACTACCCCGCCGTTGCAACGCCCACGGGCTTCGACACAACGACGGTTTAGGCTGTTCCCCTTTCGCTCGCCGCTACTCAGGGAATCGCGGTTGCTTTCTTTTCCTCCGGGTACTTAGATGTTTCAGTTCCCCGGGTGTCGCCTCACCGACCTTGCGATCGGTGATGACGGGGCTTCACCCCGCCGGGTTTCCCCATTCGGGAATCCACGGATCAAAGCCTGCTTGCGGCTCCCCGTGGCTTATCGCAGCTTGCCACGCCCTTCATCGCCTCCCGGCGCCAAGGCATCCACCAGGCGCCCTTAGTAGCTTAACCATCTACCTCGTTCATTCCCACTTATTTTTCAAAGAACACGCACCTTTCTGAAGGCGCAAATATATTATTGGAGCGTAACACCCCTGTCAAGCCCCATTGCTGACCATCTCTAAATCAGTTTTTAAGCACCTGTAAATCAGTTTATTATCTTCATTCCAATGGAAACGCCACCGGGACGCAACTCCACATCCATCACACGGTGGAATTCCCTGTCAAATCCGTATAAATGGGCGGAAACATAGGCATCCAATATGGATAACCCCCACAACGCCAATAAACTTATAGCATTCCCAACAGCCCTCGAATACGCGGGACTGCTGCTATTACCGCCCGATTCACGATAAGACCTGACGAGATTGTATCCGATAAACAGGCTCGAAGAAAGATAAAAAGCGCCTTTAACAGGATGGCCGGTGTAAAACTGTCCCGCGCCCGGAAAGATAAGGGAATAATACAAAGCGCGAGACGGCTGAAGCTTATCCTTAGGCGCCCCAATCAGTATGCTCATTAAAATCAGTTTCCCAATCACAGGCTTTATTATCTCCATTCAACTATATCGTGTCAAGAACACGCCTCGTCCCATTCTCGATTGGACGCTGGCGATGAACCCTTTATCATACCAGCCCTGTAAGCACATACGGGAGGAGGAAATGATAACTTTTGAGTTGGTTGCCGTTGATGAGAAAACCGGTGCGCGCGCGGGCATTCTGCACACACCTCATGGCGATGTCGAAACGCCTGTGTTTATGCCCGTCGGGACACAGGCCACCGTCAAGACGATGTCGCCGCGCGAGCTTGAGGAGATAGGGATCTCCATGATCGTGTCAAACACATATCACCTTCATCTTCGTCCCGGCGATGACCTCATCGCTGAGTTCGGAGGACTGCACAATTTCATGGGGTGGAAAGGCGCTATCCTCACGGATTCCGGCGGATTTCAGGTTTACAGCCTGAGCGACCTCAGGAAGGTGACCGAAGACGGGGTCACTTTCCGCTCGCACATAGATGGCAGTTACATAACCTTTACGCCTGAGCGGGTCATGGAGATCGAGAAAAACATCGGCGCTGACATAATCATGATCTTTGACGAGCCTGTGGGTTATCCGGTCAGTTACAACGAAGCGAAGCGAGCGCTTGAGCTGACCCTGAGGTGGGCGAAGCGCGCCCTTGAGCACAAAGCCAGGATAGGCTCAGAGCAGGCGCTTTTCGGAATCGTCCAGGGCAGCGTTTTCGAGGATTTGCGGGAGAAAGGGGCAGTTGAACTCGTCGCCATGGGATTTGACGGCTATGCCATAGGTGGACTTGCACTTGGAGAGCCCAAAGTCGAGATGATGAAGGCGGTTGAGGCCGCCATAAAGCACCTGCCGCATGAGCAGCCCCGTTACCTGATGGGAGTGGGCTATCCGGAGGACATCGTCGATGGCGTCGCGCGCGGCGTGGACATGTTCGACTGCGTTCTGCCCACAAGGAATTCAAGGACAGGCTCGGTCTTCACATCGCGCGGCAAACTTGTCATCAAAAACGCAAAATATGCCCGCGACCACAGGCCGCTCGACCCTGACTGCGGATGCTATGTATGTCGCAATTTCTCAAGGGCTTACATAAGGCATCTGTTCAACGCCGGTGAGATACTCGCTCCGCGCCTTGCGACATACCACTCGCTCTACTTCTTCTCAAAGATGATGAAGGACATGAGGAAGGCGATAATAGATGGCTATTTTGTCGAGTGGAGGGAGGAATTTCTTGCCAGATACGGAGAGGGATGGGAATGATCCCTCTCCGCTGGCTTTATTTCGTGCCTATTGGCCGGCAATGAGTTCGTTCAATCTATCGATGACTTTCTGCCTGAAAACCAGTCTCTTAAGCCTGTAAGGCAGGTCTCCATACCGCACTTTATCGCCGCCTGTCACTTTCGTGACCTTTATGATGGTGATGCCCCAGTTTGAGACAATCGGTTTGCTTATCTCGCCCGGCTTCAATCTAAAGGCTGTGACCACGACCGCACTTGTGGGTAACCAGCTTGATGTCTTTTCTATCGTGCTGCGGGAAGAATACTTTTTAGCCATCTTATCGAAGTTCGCTCCCAGTTTCAGCCTCAGCCATATCTTCCATGCCCTCACGATCTTTCGCTGCCGCCTGACCTGCGGCTCGTCCGGGTTGGAATAGATAAAGATTTCCTTGTAGGTAACTTCCTTAGGCCGTATGACGGAATCGTCGTCCGATATCTTGATGTCCTGAGCTATCCTGTCCATGAGGAAAAATATCTTGAGGTCCTTAAGCATCTGCTCCCTGACCTGCTCTTCTGTCCTGCCGGTCGTGTCTAACAGGGTGTAGAAATCGGATTCGGTCGGGAATTCGCGCTTCAGTTGATCCATAAACCAATTCAGTTCTTCATCCGGGATAGATATCCCCATGCTATCGGCCAGTTTGAGGAGTGCCTCTTCCTGTCTGAGCCTCTCAATCGCCATCTCGCGGACTTCCCTGCGAGGAAGCCGCACAGGCGCCTCAAACATTATCGATTGCATTTCCTGTTTTATGATGTTTTCAGGAAACATGGCGTCACCTTTAGTGTTCAAGACGGCCAAAAGGACCAATGTCAACACGCTTTATCCTCCTGTGGAATAGTTTTTTGCCGAGTTCAGGATTTTCCCTGAACACATTGTAAGAGAACAGAACCACGCCATCGGCTCCATATCGCTCAGCAGTCTCTATCTCGTCCGGGCCGTAAGTCTCAACGCCTTTGAACCAGATGCCGACGCCCATGAACACCTTTTTGCCCTCAGGCCGGTTTTCGATCGCATATCTCGTGTAGCGCTCGAACCTTACAGGATACTGAGTGTAAGCCATAGGACAGGCCCAATCGAGATAACCCCGTTCGAGCCATGTCTGCCAGTCCTGTGCGCGAGCGTAAGCCGTGGAGGCAGGGTTTGGGAACACAGCCGCAGAGACGACAAGGTTAGAGTCCAGTTTCTTGACCGTGTCACGCACCATTTTGATGATCTTCGTTATGGCTTCTTTCCTTTCGTGGTTCCATCGCATGTAGTGGAGGTGCATCCAGCGTTCATACAGCTCCTTGGAGCGCATGGTGTTCCATTTAGGTGACCAGACCTTGGCACCATCGGATATCAGAATTGGGTCGATCCCGTATTTCTGCTGGTGTTCCTGCCGTTCCCAATCGGCATAACCGAATTTCGGGCCGGGATAGCGTATGAAATCGAAGTGGACGCCGTCGATATCGTAGTTGGTGGCCACTTCAGCATACATGTCCCGCAAGAACTTTTGCACATCGGGAATCCGTGGATCCAGGAACCGTGCCTCTGTGCCGACCGCCCGTTGATCAGCGCGCGAATACTCATGCATCGATCTGCCATCGTCATCGACGACAAACCATTCCGGATGGGTGTAGTAGAGATGGTTTTTGGCCATTGGCGGCTTATCGATCGTCCACCACGCGAGCGCGTTCATCCACGCATGCACCTGTATGCCGCGCGGTTTCGTCAGCGATAGCAGATATTCCAGCGGGTCGAGACCTTCCTGAATGTATGGATATACCGGCAGCAGTTTAGATTTCCGATAGAATGCGTAGCCGCTCCGTTCCATCTGCGCGAAGATGATCCCTATGTTATTGGAGTCCGCAAACTCCACCATTCGGCGTATCTCCGCCGAATCCTGAAATGTGGTTGCTACCACCCACATCGCCCTTTGATTCCTTGATGGGAATATCACCGACATGGCTATCAATATGATCTTGAGCATCATCACCCGATTATGATAACAGGGATTTCGATGTGCTTCAACGAATGTCATTATAAAATTGATCTGACGGTTTTCATATCAGCTCGCGCTGCAACTTGCCTTGACGCAATATCGGACAACTGTAAAATGCTTGGGGTTAAAATAAATATCGATTGGGATGGGGAAGCATTTGAGAACCTGCTCCCCCAAGCGTGGTCGGGTATAAAGCACAATGTGGGAACTTATTAAAAACAGCATTGCACAGGGAGGTGACCATAATGTGGCAAAGGATTTTGTATGTAACGGCGGTGTTGGCGTTCATTAGCGCTGCCTTATCAGCTGTACCAAACACAGATGTAGTCAAACCAGTCAAGAGTTACACCAAGCCCGCCAAAGTTGTTCCAGGACCGGCTGTCAAGAAGGTAAAAACGGCGGAAAGAGAGCGTTCGCCCTTCTTATTAGCGAGAGATGGCGAGAAGTTGGCCGTGGGGAATCGCGTTCCAGAAGTAAAGAATCCAAATAGTTTGTATTACTACAACTCTGTGGATAACGATGGTATCGGTTTAATTAATGGTGGGACTTTCCAGGCAGCCATAAGGCTCACACCTGAGGAACTGGGGCATTACGCAGGTAATGCAATAACAGAGGTGTATTTCTATCACCACGAAAGCACCACCCACTCCGGCAATGTGATACTTTACGGACAGGGGACACCCACATCACCCGGCAACATCCTTGAAACAGTTTCTTACACAACTGACACGGGTGGCTGGGTTTTTGTCCCTCTTCCCAATCCTATCCTCATAGACGGCAATAGCGATATATGGATAGCAGTGGAAATAACACATGGTGCCGGTGAGTATCCCATCTCAATGGATCAAGGTCATGTTGTGATAGGTAAAGGTAATTGGTTCTATACATAATACAATGAAGGATACAATGTGGCATGAGCTTAGCGAGTTTAACCTAAACTACCACTGGAACATCGGCGTGATTGTTAAGCCCTATGGAGATGTACTTGATCCGATGCCGCCGAGCCATGTCTCGGCTTATTCGGACTACACCATGCCGACAGAGATAAATCTGAGCTGGGTTGATCCCACACACTATGTGGGCGGCGACACATTGACCGATTTCCACATCGAGATCCGGATGTCCAGTGAAGGGCAGGATACCGTATTTCTTGACACCGTCGCCGCCGGGGTGCAGCAATACACAGCCACAGATCTAACGGACGGCATGCTCTACACATTTTTTCTCAGAACCGTGGATATCAACGACTCCACAAGCGACTTCGCAAGCGTAAGCTGGTATGCCGGCGGTTCGCCGTATCCCGCTCCTCCTCACGACCTCACAGCCACTGTGCTTGACGGCTCTACTGTCGAGCTGACATGGATCAACCCGTCAACACAAGCCGATGGGACACCGCTCGATGATCTGGCCGGCATCAACATCTATCTTGACGGAGAACTCGCGGAAACCTATGCGACCTCTAACGCGGGCGCACTCATAACATACGATGTAACCGTCACACCCGGTAGGCATACATTCTATGTCACCGCTGTCGACAATGAGTCCCCTCAGCACGAGTCGGATCCATCAAATGAGGTGGAAGTTGTCACAAATGCGCATGCGGGTGGGCCTGATGGCTACGGTTACACATTCATCGACTCCGACCTTCCAAACGGGCCTGAATTTGAATGGATAGATGCGTCAGCCGGCATAACTTATTTGCTTCGCTACGACAGTAATGTCCTCATACAGCTCCCATTCGCGTTCCCATTCTACGACCAAACTTTAACTGAAATTTATGTGGTCTCCAATGGGTTTCTTTCTTCCAGTGATACACGAGACCACAACAACATTCCACTGCCCGACAACACCAAAAACAACATAATTGCACCGTTCTGGGATATACTTTTCACATATCGCAACAATGACACCGTTTATACGCATTACGACCCTGAGGACAGCATATTCGTCATTGAGTGGCACCGTTTTCATCGTTCCTATTTCTCTGGTAGGACATATACCTTTGAGGTTATCTTCTACCCAAACGGTAACCTGAAGTTTCAGTATCTCAGGATGGAAGATATTCTCTCAAGCTCCACAGTTGGTATTCAGGGCGGCGATGGCAGCAACGATTTTTTCCTTCAATACGCCTGCAATGGAGATCCTCTTACAGTCCATGATTCGCTTGCTATCCTATGGTTATACCCACACCGCGAACACGATGTTGCTGTAACGGCAGTACAGCAACCTATACCCGGTAATTACAACTCTGGTGATGAAATCATCCCCAGGGTCACCGTTACCAACAATGGACAGAACGCCGAATCTTTTGATGTCAGTGCGGTTATATACATGGACAATATTATTTATACATCAACAGTAGCCGTAGACAATCTGAATGCAGGTGATTCCACAGATCTGACTTTCGATCCATTCACCATCACAACAGGTGGGAGATATACCTTCAAGGTATATACATCGCTTTCCGGTGATGAGAACCCACACAATGACACAATGGTGGTGCAATTTAATGCATTCGGTTACGCCGAGGACTTTGAGATCAACAACGGATTCTACACCCCTGCCCCTCTCACAGGTGCATGGGAATGGGGCGCTCCGACCTACGGGCCTCCGACGGCACATTCAGGCACCAATCTCTGGGGCACTCTCCTTGGCGAAGACTATGAGAACAGTGCTGATTGGAAACTTTACTCGGTCGATTACATAGCGACATGGGATAACCCAACATTCACATTCTGGCAGTGGTATGACACTGAGAGTGGATACGATGGAGGTAATGTGGCAGTTTCAACTGATAACGGAGCAACATGGACTATCGTTGAGCCGGTGGGCGGATACGATTCCGACTCCATAGTCGGACTGGGCGGCGAGCCCGGTTTCACAGGCTCCAGCGGCGATTGGGTACAGGCCACTTTCAACCTCAATGGAATCACCGCTGGAACAACCTTCAAGATTCGCTTCCGCTTCGGCTCCGACAATTCTGTAACACGTGCCGGTTGGTATATCGACGATGTGGCAGGTGCAGGCCTTATGCCTTACCTTCCGGATCATGATGTGGGGGTCTCAGGTGTAATATCCCCCGTGGGACGCGTTGAGCCCGGAGTACCTGTCGACGTATCTGCCACTGTCCGCAATTACGGTGCAAATGATGAAACATTTGATGTGACAGCAATCATCTATACCGAGAGCAAAGACACCGTGTTCGACCAGAGCATAAACTTGAGCCTAGCACCTGGGAACTTCGCTGATGTCAGCTTAGGGTTGTTCACACCTGACTCAAACATGCTCTATGACATCCTCGTATTCACATCGCTTACAGGCGACGAAAATGCCAGCAACGATACCGCATACGCACAATTCCGCACAATCATAGAGTTCGGTGATGTTATCTATGTCCTCGATGCCCAGGCTGCAACGGGAGACAACGACCTCCTCGGTGTTGAGTTCGACGGTAACTACTTCTACATAACCGGCGGCAATAACGGCAGTGATCCAAACAAATTGTATGTGCTCGACCCCACAGGCACCCTCTTGTGTGCCATTGACCAGCCTGCTCACTCCACAGGTTGGGGCTGGAGGGACCTGGCATTTGACGGTGACACCCTCTATGCAAGTTTTAACTCCACTGTGGATGCATTCAACATAGATGTAGGCACTTGCCACCTGATGTACTACAGATCATTTGGAGGTCCGGTGAACTCGACCTGGGCACTCGCATACAGGCCGTCTGACGGACACTTCTTCACGGCAAACTTCGAATCGAATATTTATGAATTCGACAAAACCAATTCTTCCATCAACACATGGCCAAACAACTATGCCATCTACGGCGCTGCTTATAATCCGTTGACACAGACCGTATGGTTCTCCACATGGGAAACGAACTCCTATGGCTACCGCAATGTTATTTACGAGTTTGATCCGGCAACAGGCTCATACACAGGAAACTCCATAGAGTTTCCGCTCCCGGAGGGATACACAGATGCAGTGGCTGGCGGTTTGACCATTCGTGAATCCGACGGCGCACCTGTTATGTTCGAGCTCCTGCAAGGTGTTCCGAGCGACTTCATCGTCGGCATCTACATGGGGCCTTCGTCTGTCGAGGAGGAGCCCATGAAACCTACAACCTACAGCCTCAACATCAAACAGAACCCGATCTATAAAACAGGCGTGCTGAGCTTCACGCTTCCTAAGGCTTCTGATGTCGAGATCGCCCTCTACGACGCCACAGGCAGGCTGGTCAGCAAACTGGCTTCTGGCAAATTTTCGGCTGGTTCCCACACGGTCAGGCTCAACGCAAGCAAACTCACTAACGGCGTTTACTTCGTCCACATGAAATCCAGCGACTTCAACACGGTCAAGAAGGTGATTGTGCTCAGGTGATAACTTGCTAAGACCTGCGAAATCTCGGAAGGGGGCCTTTCGGCCCCCTCCTTTTTGTCTGACAGAATGTGCCATCCATTGGGAAGACACGCATCAGACCGTTGCGTGTAGCGCATGCTTGTCCCGTGGATTGTGCTGACAGTAAAATAGTTCCGCAAATCAAGGAGAACAGAAATGGAGTTTCCAGTTGTCAGAAATTTCAAGCCGTTGAGGGTTATTCCTGAGATCTTGAGGGAATCCGCCGAGCGGCACAGTGAGCTTGTCGCACTTCAAATGCGGCAGAAGGATCGCACATGGCTTAAGGTCACCTATGGCGAGCTGGTCGATAGAGTGGCACGGATAGCCGCTTTCTACGCATCACTCGGCCTTAAAGAGGGTGATCGTATCTCCGTCATAGGTCACAATTCCCCACATTGGGGCATGGCTCAACTCGCTGTGATGTGGCTCGGTGGGATCGCCGTCCCACTTGATCCACGCCTCACCATCCACGAGCTCAAACGGATTATCCAGCATGCAGGCGTTTCGGCAGTAGTGGCTGACGAAGGTTACATCGACGATATCCTTGAGATATCTGAAGATGTGCCGTCGCTGAAACATGTAATTGGCATGAGGGCGCGCAGTTCGGACGAAATTCCATCGATCGAAGAAGCGTTCAGGGATTTCCAGCCCATCGAATATCCTCAGATCCAGATAGACAACCTCGCCATGATTTTATACACATCAGGCACCACAGGCGTTGCAAAGGGGGTGATGCTATCTCACAGGAATTTTGCTGCTCAGGTGAGCAGCATGTTTGCGGCCTTCGACTACGGGCCGGGCGACATCTTCTTCTCCGTCCTGCCGTTGCACCATGTCTTCGAGTTTACGACCGGGTTCCTCGCCCCGCTCGATGCAGGTTCGACCATCGTCTATGCTCGCTCGCTCAAGTCAAGAGTGCTTAAGGAGGATCTGCTTGCCGTCCGTCCCACCGTCATGCTGGTCGTTCCCCTGCTCATGGAGAAGATAGTCGAAGGCATCCACAAAGAGGTCAGCCGTTCCAGCGGAGTTAGGAGATTTGCCTTCGATGGGCTCAGAAGCATATCGAAAGTCGGCGGCAGGAAGGCGGCGAGGCTGTTTTTCAAATCCGTTCGCGCAAGGATAGGCATGGACAGGCTGAAATACCTCATCTCAGGTGGAGCTGCAATGCCGCGATGGGTGTCTCGGGAGCTTGAGATCATGGGTTTTCCGATACTTCAGGGTTATGGGCTCACTGAGGCCGCACCGGTGGTTTCGGTGAACCCTCCAAATCGCCCCAAGAACGAGTCCGTTGGCCTCCCTCTGCCCGGCGTTAAAGTCAAGATCGTCAATCAGAACATCGAGGGCATCGGCGAGATAGCGGTTCGAGGTGACAATGTCATGGTGGGATACTACAAAAATCCTTCGGCCACCGAGAAAACAATCGTCGATGGCTGGCTCATGACCGGCGACCTCGGCAGGATGGATATCGATGGCTACATCTATGTCGTCGGCCGCAAAAAGGCTGTAATCGTCACAAAAGGCGGCAAAAACATCTATCCTGAGGAGATCGAGGAGGTTATCGGCGAGTCGCCGTTCGTTGCGGAAGTCGTCGTGTTGCTCGGAAGGAACCCTGTCAGCGGGAAGGAGGAGCTTCAGGCGATCGTTTATCCGAATTTCGACTACATCGAAAGCTATGCAAAAGGCAGGAACATAGATGCGTTCTCCGATGAGGACATCCAGAGACTGATCGAAGCGGATGTGATGGAGAGAACCAAGGTTCTGGCCGATTACAAGAGGCCAAAGCGTGTGGTGATCCGATATGAGGAGTTCCCGAAGACCACAACGCGCAAGATCAAACGCTATCTGGTGGAGCAGGCGGGCTAAAACATCTGTCCGATGCCGAAATACAGGCGACCGTGTTCGCCGGGCTTTCTGTCCGTAATTTTCATACCCCAGTCAAGTCGGAACGGCGCTATGGGCGAGTAGTAAACCGCTGCGGCGCCGACGCACATCTTCAAA
>JALVZN010000036.1:0-20059 GCA_027037615.1 Caldifarciminota bacterium
CTGCACCAACGCTTTACGATCTCGATGGAGACGGGCATCTTGAGGTCATCGTGCATTCCACATGCGGCAAACTCTACGCTTTCAGGTCGAACGGCTCGCCTTACCTGTCCGACACGAGCGGGGTCTTCTACGACCTACCTGAGCCCAGCGGCGGATTTGCCGAAGTCGCAGTCGCCGACATCAACAACGACGGCACGCCTGAAGTCGTCACAGGCGACAGGTATGATGGGATTATCGCCATAACTTACTACGGACAGGCGCTGCCCGGCTTCCCGGTGAACGGGACGCAGACGAGGACCGAGATTGCGGTCGCCGATTTCGTGCCGTCCGAGCCCGGACTTGAAATTGCAACCTATGTCGGCCGAAACACGATTTACATGGTAACCGCCGACGGGCGGATAGTCAGCGGCTGGCCCGTTGAAATCGGGGATACAAACGCCAATTTCTACAACTTTTCAATGCATGTCATAGCCGCTGACATAGACAACGACAGCGTGCCCGAAGTGGTTTCAAACGCCAGCGATGGGATTCTGGCTTACAACGGCGATGGAACACCGGTTCAGGGCTTCCCGTATCGGTTCAGGGAATACATGTATACCGAGCAATCGCCTGTGGCAGCTGATGTTGACGGAGATGGCTCCACCGAAGGATTTATGATCAGCTACTACAAGGTTTACGGCGTGGCGTCCGACGGCACCGATTACGGAAGCTTCCCGTTCGATGTCGTGTCAGGAAGCCACAAGACACCTGCGATCGACGATATCGACGGCGATGGTGCTGCCGAAATGGTCATTCCGGCATCGGACGGATTTGTCCATGTGATCAAACTGCCCGGCTCATGGCGTTTCAACGGATGGCCGCAGTATCAGCACGACAAGCAGAAAACCGGCGCATACGGGTTTGAGCCGAGAAGGATCAACTCATGCCATGAAACGCTCCCTTCTCGAAAAACCGAGCTCAGAGGCGTGACTGCAACCGTCAACCATGCTGAAGTAATTTTCAGGGCATCCGTCAGGAGCGGATCGAGGGTCTCGGTTCGGATATTCAGCGTGGACGGGCGGCTTATCGATGAGATAAACTCCGTGGCTCGCGATAAGAGCGTCAGCCTGAAATGGAATGCCGCAGGTGTCCACAGCGGCGTCTATTTCTACAGGATGGCGGCTGATGGCGTGGTGAAAACCGGCAAGTTCGTCGTAGTTAAGTGAAGCCTCGCCTTCTGCTTGTAGCGTATTACTTTCCGCCCCATAACTTTGTCGGGGCATACAGGCCGTTGAGGCTGGCTCGCTATCTGCATCGACACGGATGGGAGATAACGGTTCTGTCGGCTCGCGGGCCTGAGAAGAGGCGGCGTGATCCTGAGCTGCTGCGCTTCCTGCCCGAGGATGTGATGGTTTTCAGGGTGCCTTCTCCCGAAGGCGGCGAGCCGAATGCCGGCCGAACTGCCTTGTTCAGGAAATTTATCCGCGAAACGCTCAACCTGTTGATGTTCCCTGACAAAAAGGTACTCTGGGCGCTCAGGGCAGCCCGCGCATCCGCAGCTATCATCAACAGGGGCAAACCCGATGTGGTCTTTGTCACAGCGCCTCCGTATTCCGCACTCATAACCGGCCTTATCGCATCCAGATATGGGGTTCCATGGGTGACAGATTTCCGCGATGCATGGGTCAGGGATGCGCTCGACGCTTACAGGACGCCAATTCACAGGGAACTGGCGGCGAAAGGCGAGCGGTGGGCCGTTAGGCGAGCTGCTACCTGCACATTCGTCAACAGACGGCTCATGCATGATGTCATGGAGAGGAATCCGACGGAGACGCACAAATTCGTTCTTGTGAGAAACGGATTTGACCCCGAAATGCTGCCTCATGATGTCCCTGTGTCAAGAGAGTTCACGATCTCATACATCGGCACGCTATACGGGCACAGGAAACCGCATATCCTGCTCAGAGGCGTCGCTGAATTCAGAAAAATGGTTCCTGATGCCGAGGTCAGGCTGAATTTCGTCGGCAGAAGCGAATTTGACATCGTCGAGGCGGCTGTGGAGCTCGGCGTGCCAGCTGAATGGGTTAAACACATCGATTTTCTGAGCTACTCGGAAGCCGCACGGATTGGAATGTCGTCCACAGCACTGTGGCTCGTCGTCTCGCCGAAGGAGAAGGCCGCACCGCTCACAGCGCCCGGTAAGCTCTACGATTACATCGGGTTCATGCGTCCAATCATCTCATCGGTTCCCAACGGGATAGTGGCCGAAATAGTCTCAGCTCTGGGAGATAGTTTCGTCGTAAATCCGAACGATGTGCGTGGGCTGGCAGGCGCCATAGCCGAGCTGTATCGCAGGTTTCAGAGCGGTCAGCTCACGGTCAACAGGGAGGCGAGGATGGAATACCACATTGCGAAATCGGCTGCGGTGCTTGATGAGGTGCTGCGCAGGGCGGCGAGGTTGCCTCGATAGCCGTTCGGTCACGGCTGCGGCCGCTTTATAATCCATGCACCATGCAATTGCCAGACTTTAAAGCCGTTCACAGGTTCAGTGATGAGGATTTCATGCGCCTTGCGCTCCAACTTGCGGAGCTGGGCAGGGGCTTCACACGGCCAAATCCGATGGTCGGCTCCGTGATCGTGCGGGACGGCAGGATAGTCGGTGTCGGATACCACAAGATGGCTGGTTTGCCTCATGCGGAACGGGTTGCGCTTGCGGATGCCGGAGAACACGCGCGAGGCGGCACGATTTATGTCACGCTTGAGCCATGCGTCCACTACGGAAGGACTCCTCCATGTGCCGATGCGATAATAGAGGCCGGGCTCAAACGCGCAGTCATCGCTACACTTGACCCCAACCCAATCGTCCACGGCAAAGGCGTGGAGAAACTCCGAGATGCCGGTCTGGATGTCACCGTGGGGGTTCTGGAACAGGAGGCCATCGAGCTCAACGAGGTGTTCTTCAAGTTCATGCGCACCCATAAACCTTTTGTGGCACTGAAGCTCGCCATGACCCTGGACGGTTTCATTGCGGATAGCAGCGGGAAATCCAAGTGGATAAGCAACGACGCATCAAGGCGGTATGTGCATAAACTGAGGGGGGAATTCGATGTCATAGCTGTCGGCGTTGGCACTGTCATCGCCGATGATCCCATGCTCAACGCAAGGGATTTTTACCCTCCGTTTCAGCCACGCAGGCTGATTCTGGATTCCAACTTGAGGATATCGGAGAACTCAAGAGTCGTTGCCACCGCGCACGAGGTTCCGACGATTGTCGTCACGACAAAACCTACCATCAGGACGATGCGCGCGAAGGCGGAACGGCTCAGGAAGCGCGGGGTCACCGTGTGGGCTGTGAACTCAGACGAGGATGGACTGGTCGATATCGAGAAACTGGTTGAACACGCTGCTGGTGAGAACATCCAGTCGATGCTGTTTGAAGGCGGCTCAAGGGTCGCTGGCAGGCTTATCCAGAGCGGCATAGTGGATAAACTTTACATCTTCAGCTCTAACAGGATATTGGGCGATGGTATTGCACCGTTCGGCGGCGTCAAACGGGCTATGGATGACGCGATGGACGGCTTCGTCCTGCGGCACATCGAAGAATTCAACGGCGATGTGCTCAAGGTTTACTCGAAAAGGGGAGAGGTTGGGTAAGTATGAGGCATCAGGGATAGACCACCGTTTCCATGTTTAAAAAAACAATTTATCCCTTGAAATTCAAATTTGCATAACACAAATTTGAATACAACCCTTAAACTGTTTGAGGAGGTGAAATTATGTTCCAAAAAATTGTCATACTAACCATCGTGATGGCCTCAGGGGATGTATTATTCCCTGAGATTGTCGATCTCCATCTCAATGTTCCTCCGGTTAACCAACTCTATAATGTTAACTTATGGTCACTTAATGCGAGGAATACCTCCCGTGAAACGGTAGATGTTTATTTTTACGGTGAGATTACAAAAATAAATACCGGTACCGTTGCTAGAGGAAACACACAGAGGCTCAAGCTTGCTCCTAATTTTACTTATCATTTCACCCCAAGCGATTTTCGTGTAGAAGTCGGTTTTATTGATCCTAACCTTGCAGATGGGTTAAAGAAAAAGTTAATTCCAGAGGGTTCGTACCGTTTCTGCGTTTACGCACGGTCACATGATGATAATAAAACTCTTGGACGAGACTGCCAGACAATAAATGTCTTATATAGCCGAACTATACAACTTATATATCCACCTGACAGTTCCGAGACACCGCGATCTTCACCTCTCACTTTTTCATGGACACCTTTGAATTTGCCCGGACAACAAGTAATAGACTACACAATCCGTATAGTGCCAGTTGACTCTGGGCAGACACCGCACCATGCAATGAAACGGAACCATCCCATATTTGTTGAGAGGAATATCAAAACAACCATGTGGACATATCCGTTAAATGCACCATCTCTTGTTGAAGGCCAAACTTATGCATGGCAGATAGAAGGTTATAGTTCTATTTCCTCGCACAAGCTTGGCGAGAGTGAGATATGGACATTTACCATAGCAAGCCATATGCCAGATGTTGTAGATACTGGCTTTATTGATACTGTTATGCTAAGGAAGTTACAGCAGACTTATAGTGAAAGCCTCTGTGTGGATGCTCCGTCCCCCTGCTGCAACGATTGGCACACAGTATCAAGTCAGGGTTCAAATACCTACTTCGATGCCAATGGAAACGGTTTATATGATTCCGGGGCAGATCCTCTTATAAGCTTTGCCGGTTCCCCATCATGCTGGGCCCCCTCGCCTGCTAATATACTAACATCGATGCCCTGCAATGCTCAGTGGGTGTCCAATCACGATGATGGTCATTACGGGGGTGGCAGTGCTTCTGAAACTTATTTTACAGTCTTTGATATTCCTGCGGACAAAGAAGTATGCGAGGCATGTCTTAATTTATCGGCAGACGATAGTGCTAAAGTATGGCTTAACGGCCATTTTGTAGATACCCACAGTGGTTCTTGGTTCACTTTAAGCAGGTTCAATGTTCCATCAGACTTCTTCGTCTCCGGAACCAACATCCTAAAGGTTGAAGTTATAAGTCCAACACCCTATTACATAGGGGCTATTTATTGCCTCCATTATTGTCTTGTTGACACGCTGAGGCGGGATAATGAGTTAAGGGTGGACAGTGTGATTCCTGGAGATTGTGGATGTATGTGTTGTAAGACTATACCCAATTCGAATTGTCAGGTTAAAGTTCATGTCACTGGCACTCTTGGAAGATGTGGCGCAGAAATAGACTCATCAAGTGCTTCTCTTATTTTGAGGGGAGTAGGTTTCGCATTTCCTTTACACCCCACATCGTGGAGTCCAGATAATGCGTCCAACACATCAGGCTGGTTTATTTTCAATGTCCCTGACACTTTATGCGAGTATGGTACTCAAAGATTATGCGCAAGTTTCACGGTTAATGATGCAGAAGGGCATAGTCTTGTTCCGGAATCCCATTTCGATTGGTGTTTTACGGTTGATGCATCTCCACCTCACATTTCCATGACATGGCCTGTTTGCGTTGCATGTGGAGATAGTATTTGCAATACTCCTGATTTACGCTACTTAAAGTTCTACATCGATGATGCGTGTCCAATTGACAGTAGCTCTTTGCAAATCACTATACGCACATCAAGTGATGATTATTTAACTTTAAATGTAACCAGTCCCGGAGTTGACCTTGAACCATTGCCTCCTCATGGTGGACATGTGTTAAAGCTATCACTCGCTTCTATTTTCTGCGATTATCATTCCCCTTATCTTCCTCACCCTCGTCATTTCGATTGGATAGATATTGCTATAACTGTGTGTGATGGTCCCGAAGTTTGTGGGACTGCTGGCAATGGGAGTGATTGTCATTGCAGAACATGCAGCTGGAGGATGTGCAATGTGAGAATTCCTTGTACTCCCAATTTTGATGGAGGAAATATTCCCAATGAGACTCTCAACAACTCAAAGGAACAATAAAATAACAAGTGTGGCAGTTGATAATTTTTGCGAAAGTGAAGTAATATCAATGGATTTTCATATTTCGATATCAAAATTACGGTGATTGCCGATCAAAGAGTGGACAGAATGCCGCCGCCCTTGGTTAATAGTTAGCAGCTGTTGGGGAATACAAAATTTGCTGGTGTCTCAACAAAGTTGAGACAGGAGATACTATGTAACACTGGCATGCTGCGACTAACACTGATCGGATATTGCCGTTTCCAATCAGATTCCACTCAAGCATCGACGAGGGGAACAGGGGCAGAGGGGTAATCATATAGATACAAACATTCAGATAAGATACAACTAAGTTCTAAGCGCATCCTTATCAGACAATTCTCCCTTTCCTCTATGTGTGTATTGTGCCCCTCTGTCCAACATCGCATTGTTGATCCTATATCTGCGGTTTTCGGATCCTTGCGATGAAAAAGCCTTCGGTCATGTTCTTGTGCGGCAATAACCTTTTCGTTTTCCTGACCTCTGGATTGTAGGTCTTCCTGCGCCAGCCCGGTAGCCCGTCGTCCATCACAAACCCAAAATCGGGCACCTCCAGAATCTCGGCCTCTGGGTGCCTCGACAACAGGAAATCCACAGTCCCCTCGTTCTCCTCAGGTGTGAGCGTGCAGGTCGAATAGACCATAATTCCGCCGGGCTTCAGCGCATCGTAACCCGCGAGTATCAGGCCCCGCTGAGTTCTCACCAGCCGCCCGACCTTCTGCCAGCTCCACCACTTCAAGATCTCCTGTGAGCGGTGCAGTGTGCCTATTGCTGAGCACGGCGCATCGATCAGCACCCTGTCGAAGGTCTCAGGTGTCAGGTGGGCGAATTTGTAGCCGTCAAACTCGGTCACTATCACATTCAGCACGCCGAGCCTGTCTATGTTGTGGGACAACGCCCTGATGCGTTCGAAGTTGATGTCGTTCGCCACTATCACACCCGTGTTACCCATCATCTGAGCCATCTGAGTGGTTTTTGACCCCGGTGCAGCTGCCATGTCGAGCACATATTCGCCCGGAGCGGGGTCAAGTATCAGGGGCGGGAGCATCGAGGCGACTTCCTGGACATAGAAATAGCCGAGAAAATGCTCAATCGTCTTGCCCGGCGGCATCGGCGCCTTCTTTATGCGAAACGCATCCCTGTAAAAATCCAGCTCTTCAAGCTCAAATCCCTGAGAAGTCAGCCGTTCGTAGAGGGTCTCGCGGTCGATTTTCAGCGTGTTGACCCTGATGACATCCTGAAGCGGAGCCTCCATCCACCTGAGGAATTCGTCTAACTCGGAACCTAATATGTCTTCGAGCAGCTCTTTCAGCTGGACATTTTTTCTGAGAGAAGCCATCCGATCACTCTATGTTTTCGATAACCCGAATGGTCTCAACAACTGCCTGAACGGCCTGTCTCCCTTTGTTGCCCGTCTTGCCGCCCGCCCTGTCGATGGCCTGATCAAGGGCGTCTGCCGTGATGATGCCAAAAGCTACCGGTATTTTCTCGTCAAGCATCACTTTAGCAATGCCTTTTGTGGTCTCAGATGCCACGAAATCGAAATGAGGCGTCTCACCGCGCACGACTGCGCCGAGTGCCACGAGCCCATCGTATTTGCCTGTCGTGGCCAGTTTTTTCAGCACAAGCGGAATCTCGAACGAACCGGGCACCCAGAACACCTCGATGTCGTCCTCCGAGCCGCCAAGTTTCTTGAACTCATCCACAGCACCATCAAGCAGTCTGGTTGTGACCACTTCGTTGAATCCAGACACCACTATGCCAATCCTCAAGCCCTGTGCATCAAGCTGGCCTCTGTAAACTTTCATTTTTGGTCCTCCTTATTGGGATGGTAAAGTTTTTCTATGTCTCCGAGCATGTGGCCAAGTTTTTCGCGCTTCGTCAAAAGGTATTTCAGGTTATGCTCATGGGGCGGTATGACCACGGGCACACGCTCGACGATTTTCAACCCGTAGCCCTGAAGTCCGATGATTTTCTTGGGGTTATTTGTTATAAGCCTTATCGTCGAGAGCCCGAGGTCAACCAGTATCTGTGCGCCGATGCCGTAATCCCTGAGGTCAGCCGGAAGGCCGAGCGCCTCGTTGGCCTCAACCGTGTCCAGTCCCATCTCCTGAAGCCGATAAGCCTTAAGTTTGTTGAGAAGCCCGATCCCGCGCCCTTCCTGTCGCATGTAAACCAAAACGCCGAGCCCCTCTTTGTTTATCATCTCCATCGCAGCGTGCAGCTGATCGTAGCAGTCGCACCTGAGCGAGCCGAAAACATCGCCTGTCAGACACTCCGAATGCACTCGCACAAGCACATTCTCTTTGCCGCGCACATCGCCTTTGACAAGGGCGACATGAACTTCGTCGGTGAGTATGTCGCGGTATGCGTGGAGCCTGAAAAAGCCCCATCTCGTCGGGAGATTAACCTCGACGACCTTCTCGATCAGCTTTTCCCGTTTCCTGCGATATTCTATCAGATCGGCGATCGAGATGATCTTCAGACCGAACTTCCTGGCTACCTCGATCAGTTTTGGCAAACGAGCCATCGAGCCGTCCTCATCCATCACCTCACAGAGCACGCCGGCGGGCTGCAGCCCTGCAAGCCGCGCAAGGTCAACCGACGCCTCCGTATGGCCTGCACGACGCAAAACGCCGCCATTTTTTGCCATCAGAGTGTAAACATGACCCGGTTTAGCGAAATCTTCGGGTCTGGACGATGGATCGGCAGCTTTCAGGATCGTTACGGCGCGGTCATAAGCTGAAGTGCCTGTGGTGGTGCCTTCTCTGGCATCTATCGGGATGCCGAAATTGGTGCCGTGCTTCGATGTGTTGGCTATTGGCAGGTCAAGCTGGAGCTCGTGGAACCTGTCTTCCGTCAGAGCAAGGCAAATCAGACCTCGACCGTATTTGGCCATGAAATTTATGGCTTCAGGCGTGACCTTCTCGGCCGCCATGATGAAATCGCCCTCATTTTCCCTGTTCTCATCATCAACCACAATGACCATCTTTCCCTGCTTTATATCCTCAATTGCGTCTTCAATAGGGGCAAATATCTTCTCTTCGACCATGTTTATTACCCTCTGAGTTTTGGAGGCCGTTATTATAAGCCAGTTCCGACATCAAAGCCCTGTCCCGAACACTCATTTTTCGATATTTCTCGAAAAGAATAATCTGAAAATACAGACCCCACATTCGAGCTGACATGGAAATGGTATGGCTATCTGCTCTTAGTTTGTGGTATCGGAAATATAAAAAGGGGAAAATTTATCCATTGAAAAAACGATGAGTGAAAGGAACAATCTCCACCCAAACTTCATGTCGAAGCTATTGCTAATCACTATTCCAAAAAAGATTCAACATGGTGAAAAAGCGCCAATTTTCATCATCTATAACCATTTTTTAGACAGTTAACATCTTAACCATATCCAACGCCTTAGCCCCACCTACAAATCAACAAAAGCTATTTTATCTGACCAGTGAGGGGATTCAGCCAGTATGGAGCCCTCTTTGTTGACGATAAGTCCACCACCGAAAGCCGACTTTTCCCACTTATCAAGTGCATTTGAAATAAAAACATAGTCAGCAAGACCAGCGGCCGCACGGACATAGGCCCACTTTTCCTCTTTTTCCCATCGCTCTGGATCAGGGTTCCTCATATCGAAACAGCGATAAATCGGGATCAAGAGCAGATCAAGCTCCAAACGCCGAACCCGTCCAACAACGCCATCGTCAAAGAGGTCGCCGCACAAAATAATAGCGGTCATGAGACCATTAAACTCGAACGCAGAGACATCCGTCCCTGTTGAAAACGGCGGCATTTCGTTGATTTTTCGATGATATCCCACGATTTGCCCGTCCTTATCAACAAGAAGACCACTGCTGAAAAAGCTTTTGTTCTTCTTCTCAGCAAAACCTGCCACAAGGGCTATTCCAGTTTCCGATGCGACTCTCGACCAGAATTCGGACGCTTCGTCGATGCTGATTGCAAAATCATCAAGTTCATGTGGCTCAAAAATGTATCCGGTTAATGACATTTCAGGCAAAACTACCATGTCTATGTTCATGGATCGTGCCTGCATCAATCGATTACGCAAGGCATCAAGGTTCTCGGCAATTTTTAGCGGTTTAACGGCGAGGGGCAATATTCCTATCCTCATGCAACAGATTTTAATGGACTTGATGCTGGATTAAAACACTCGTTGTCCCTGCTGCCTTTATTGAGCCATGCAAAAGAATTAAAATAAACGGCATGATTGCATTAGTGATGATAATTGTAGCCCAATCGATCTATTTGCCTGAACCTTATGAAGGGTTTTGGAACATAAGGCTTTTATCGAACAAACTTATTGAAGATGGCTACCGATTTTTGCAATCGGGCGAATATCAGGAAGCCTACGAAGCGTTCAAAGAGGCAAGCTATCGGGTGTGGGACAGGAAGGACCAGTTCGCTGCGTCACTCGGAGTTGCGATAACCGCATACTACCTGAACAAACCGAATGAGAGGGCGGCGTATCTCAAGAAAGCGTATGAGCTTGCGTCTGACATAGAGGATTCATCGTTTGTAGCGATGTGGGAAGCGTATATCCTTTACAGAAACGGGGATCACGATGGGGCATTTGTGACAGTTTCTCCATATGCAAGAGCTGTGGGAGAATACGATCCTGTGATGCTTGGGTTGATTTATCTGAGCGTCAACCAGCCTGATTCCGTCGTCAAATATGTGCGCGCGGTGAATGCGGAGACCATGTATATCGTCGGATATGCCGCTTATTTGACCGGGAATTACAACAAAGCAATTCGTATGTTCCGAATGTGCACGGAGACAGGCGAAAACAGCTTCATCTTTCCCTACGCAATCTACATGTTGGGCGAATCTTACAGGGCGAAAGGTGACATTAAGAGGGCTGCTGCCACAATGGAAAAGCTGGCATACATTTACACGGGGGCGGAAATAACTGAAAAAGCGATATTTGCAGCTGTCTGCTTATACGATTCAATGGGGCGGCTTAGCAAGGCTGATTCACTTTTAAACATCCTCATCTCATGGTATTGGCCGCGCGGCAGGTTTGGCGCTGTTGTGCGGTTCAAAAAGGCTGAGATACTCGTCAAAATCGCATCCAAAATCCCATGGGATACGCCAAAACGCTACGCTCTAATCAACAGAGCAATAGCTATTTTAGACAGCATCAAAAATGTGCCAGATGACCTTGCTGATGATGTCGTTTACTTGAAGGCAAAGGCGTATTACAGAATGTGGGACCATTACGATGCGGAGAGAATGTTCGAGTATGGCGTGACCAACTACCCAAACAGCGAACATTACAGGGAATTCCTTTTCGGTGCTGGCAGAAGCGCTTTCTATCGCGGAAATTACAGAAAAACCATAACTTACATGTCAAAGCTTTTGAACGACACTGTTTATTCCTTCAGTGCGTCTTACTACATAGGCGCTGCGCTCTATCGCGAGGATGGAAATGCATCGAAAGCCATGCAATATCTGGAATATGCACTTTTATCGCCGAGAAAGAGATACATCGCACTTGCTGCCAAGGAGATAGGAGACATCTATCTGACCGGTGGGGAAATTGATTCGGCTTTAACTTACTACCGACTTGCGCTTAAATCCAAGGGTTTGACCAAGTCAGACATGGATGATGTCATCTACAACATTGAGTATATCAAATACCTTAAGGGCGAATACAAAGACATAGTCGAATTCGCTGATAAGTTTTCTGATGATTATCCGAATAACCCCAACACGCTGCCACTGCTCTTAAATGCATTCAAATCCAATCTGTTGACTCAACAGTCTGCTCTTAAACTGCTGCGCAAAGCTGTTCGCATAGCGCCCTTTGACTCGATAACTTTTCAGATTTTAAACCTGTCAATAGGGCATTTAAACGGGCCATCTGTGGAGCCGATCCTCGATACCCTTTTGATGATGGCAATGTCAAAGGACAGGAACATTTCCATACAGACTTTGATGAGCATAGCCGACCTTTACGAAAAATTTGGCCTGTATTTCGGTGCAATCAAAACATACCGATACGCCTTGAGCAAAGCCATCAAAGCCAAAAACTCAGGGCTGGAAACCTACATCAGATATCTCCTCGCATCGAACTACCTGAAATTTAACGATTACCTGAGCTCAACGGCACAATTCGATACCGCTTTCTCCAGCATAATGCAGATGGACACTCTGCCTTACTACTTCCTGGATTTCATGGAAAAGTATGTCGATGCGTCTCTCGGCGCAGGCGACACAGCCAAGGTTCGTGAAATCAGCGAGATAGCGCTGCGGGTTATGAATTCCAGCGACAGGTTGAATTTCATAGGGTTTCTGAATTCAAGGGGCATAGACATACTCGCGCCGAAAGAAGAAAACACTCAATCGGCGGAGAGCCCGACCGCATCGGGAGGCCGTTAATCAGGGTTGTTTGAGGCCGTATCTTTTGATTTTCTCCCTGAGCGTGTTCCTGTGAATTCCGAGGATCTCGGCAGCCCTCGATATGTTCCAGTCGGTCAGGTTAAGCACAAGGGCAATGTGTTCTTTTTCGACATCTTCGAGTTTCAAACTGGCGCGCCTTTCAGACTTCAGTGAGATGGGCAGGTCCTGAGGCAAAATCAGGTTGGTTTTCGCCAGCACGACGGCACGCTCAACGGCATTTTCAAGCTCACGGACATTGCCGGGCCAATCATACGACAACAACAGCTCGATCGCCTCCCGCGAGAAGCCGCTGACCTGCTTGTGGAGCTGTGTCGATATCCTTTTGAGAAAATGCTCTGCAAGCGGGATTATGTCCTCTTTCCTTTCCCTAAGAGGCGGTATGTGGATGTGGATGACATTTATCCTGTAATAGAGGTCTTCCCTGAACCGTCCTTCGCGGACGAGCTCCTCAAGGTTCTGGTTCGTAGCGGCGATAACCCTAACATCGACTTTCCTTGCCTTTGTGGCTCCAAGCCGCTCGACCTCGCGCTCCTGCAAAACCCTTAAGATTTTGGCCTGAGCGAACATCGGCATATCGCCTATCTCATCGAGGAAGATGGTGCCCTTATCCGCAAGCTCAAACTTGCCGGGCTTCGACCCGACAGCACCCGTGAAAGCCCCTTTCTCATAACCGAAAAGTTCGGCCTCAATGAGGGATTCGGGGATGGACGGACAGGCGACGGCTACGAACCTGCCTCGTCTGCCCGACAGCTGATGGATGATTCTGGCTATCATCTCCTTGCCGGTGCCGCTTTCGCCGGTTATGAGCACAGTGGACGATGTGGGCGCCACATGGCTTACCATGTCCATGACCCTGCGCATCTGCTCGCTTTTAAACACGAAGTCGATGTTCAGTTTCTCCGCAAGCTCTTCCCGTAACGCCCTCAACTCTATTTCCATGCTGCGCTTTTCAACGATGTGGTTAATTCTCAGGATAAGTTCTTCAACATCAACAGGTTTAGTTATGTAATCGTAGGCGCCGGCCTTTATGGCGGCCACAGCTGTGTCGATCGACCCGTAAGCGGTAACTATGATCGCATCGATGGTGGGATCCAGCGCCTTGATTTGCTTTAGGAGTTCAATGCCATCGGTATCCGGCAACCTTCTGTCTATCAGGACGATGTCGAAGTATTCGGATTCCAGTTTTTCAAGTGCTTCATGCCCGGATGCAGCACCTTCGACATGGAAGTCCGCCTCTTTTAAAAGATCGAGGAGCTCCGTGCGCTGGAGCTCCTCATCCTCAATGACAAGTATTTTCGCCTTTTCCGAGCTCACTGCCCTCCAAAATTCCATGAAAATTCGAGGCGTGTGCCGTAAGTGTCATGCGGCACATACCCGCCCTCGGTCTCATCGTAGATAAAAGAACGACGCATGGTCAGGTAGATGGTCAGGAAGGGATAAATCCTGTAACCACCTTCAAAGATGAAGAATGCCCTATCGTTGACGGTAAAGACCTCGTTAAGCTTCTCGATCCCATCTTTGTGGTATCTGAAATTGGCTGTCAACACGGGGATCGCTTTGCCTGTGGTTGCTTCGATGTTCAACACGCCTGAGCCCGGCACGCCGTGTTTGTGGAAGTAGTTTCCAGCAACCGATATTTCTCCCAAGACGGTGCCGGCCAGTTCCCCAAATGTCCCTTTCACAGGTTCAATGATCGTGTCCAGCATGGCGTATTTGCTGGCCTTATCGATTTCATACATGTTATCGAAATAGGAAGGCACGAAGCGCTCCGAGAGGTCTCTTTGCTCAAGTTTAGCGTCAAACTGCAGCAATCCGAGTATGTTAGGCACCGAAAGCGCTGCCCCGTAAGCTATCCCGTGACCTTTTCCTTTTATCGCCGCATAATCTCCGTAAATTCTGAACCTCAGAAACTGGAAGTTTAAGATCGGGAGCCCGACATCGGCACCGTAAACCATTACAGCGGGCAGAGTTGTATCCGGTTCGCCGGGATTGAAGTCGTTTACCACACTTGCGCCGATCTCGAAGTTCTTGATTATCGGGATGTGTTGTGGCATGGGACGGACAAGTCCTCTGAACCCGATGATACCAAGCCGCTTTACATCAGAAGTGATGAGTTCAAAGCCCACAGGGCCGATGATGGCACCAAGTTCCACGCCGAGCTTTGGATCGTCGTATTCACGCAACCTGTTGTTGTAGTTATACATTATGAAACCGTCGCCCAATGTGGAGTTGTAGAGCGCGCCAACCCTGAAATGGAAAGGATCGCCCATCTGTCCCCATCTGACATATTTGACGATGTTACCGAGTATCTTCTGGGATTCCCAATCTGCCTTCCTGAAACCGTATTTGGGGCTAACTCTGAGCGGGACATCGAGGCCAAGACCAAGTTTGCCGATGCTAAGCTCGGTATTCACCCTCATATCAAACCACAGTGTATCGCCGATAAAGATAGCACCAAGCCCACCCCCAAGTCCTATCTCATCAAATTGCGCAAACAGAGGCACGCTGAACAAAATCAATACTACTACAACATAAGCTTTCTTCATTGGCTGCCTCCTATTCTTCTTTTGTTTTTTCATCCTCGAAATGAGGCTTTGTCGACAAAAGTTTATAGAATGAAAACACAACGAGGCCAATAACAAAAGTCCAGTAAAGCACCATCATAATCCAACCACATATGTTCATCTTAACCTCCTTTTTGCAAGCACTAAAGTCAAACCAGACGATCGAATTTTGTTTTTAAATGATAGGCAATCGGGATATCTTTTTCAAGCGTGCGTTATCACTCATCTAAAAGAGCCGAAATTCACCTTACCGTTGGATAGTTCATCTGTCCTCTCCGCCATGGGATTTGATACCCATGGGTTAATGAAGCCAGTGGAAACTCTTACCTGCATTGAGGGATTTAACGCAGGCAGGTAAAGATTTAGCATGATTAAACATGCCAAAGGAGAGGCTGAGATGAAGAAAAATAAGGTTGTTATTACTGGGTTGTTAATGTTATTTATAACAGGAGGTATTGCCATGACTAAGCCACAGGAAAAGCCGCTCCTGCTCAATACCCAATCAAGCACCGTTTATGGTCAGCCCATGCCAATGAGGCAACCCGTGCCACCACCTCCAGGACAGGCCGCCCCACCGCCCCAAATAGGAAGTCCTTCCAAAATCCAGCTGTCCAACGCTTCACTTGCCGTAGCGACAGCGAAAAAGGCAAAATCATATCTCACTGCGGGAAAGGTCTGGGCTGTAATTGGCCCTCGAGGTGAGACGGATATTAAAGCTGCCATCCTCTATGACGGAACAGCTGTTGCCGTTTTGCATTTTAACCCTGAAGATGGCTCTATTTTGCTACTTGGTGTGCATCCTATTGTAGGCATGACAACGGATCAAATAGAGAACATTAAAAAAGAAGTGCCTGCAATCGTGGAAGGACTTGAAGTCCTTGATGGCGCCGAATACAGGGAACCCGAGAATGCGTGGGTTGTCCCACTTGCTTATAAGAATATGATAATCGCCCACTTAAAGATTTATGTGGATGGTATCCATATCATTCCTGATTATCCGGCTAATTAGGAGATGCAGCTATACGGCAGATAACCATGATGGAATCTTCAATTCGGAACACATATATCTTGATTCCAATTACCGCCATTTATAACAGGCTTTGATGCAGATACGCACAGAAGCGTACTGGCGACCTGCTTAATCATGGATGTTGTGGCAAATAAGAAGAATTTGATGTTCAAAGTTAACAGATTTCTTCGTATAACATAGATTAGCTCACATACGGCAAATAGCCCAAGGTAATTTGAGAAACTTCATCAAATACCTTAATATTTTTAATCCAATAATCCAATAATTACTGAACTGAGTAGTAGAAAGCTTAACGGAGGGTTAATTATGGCTATTTTAGGAGAAGTCAAATCAATAATAGCTGATATCAGGAAGGAGATACCTGACATCAAAGCTATTACTCTGGCAAGCAAAGATGGGGTGTCAATTTATAGCGACATAGGGTTTGCCCTTGGAGAAGCGATAGACGAAGAGACAATCAGCGCTCTGGGTGTGTTGATATATTCCACAGCGAGAAAGCTCAATACTGCATTCCAGAACGGCGATCTTGAAGGTTTGACTGTATCAGGTTCTGCCGGGTTAACTGTCGTGTATGATGTAGGCGCGGACGCTATCCTCATTCTGGTGCTTCCTAAAGAGGCTAATATCGGTCTTGTCCGAATAGTTGCCCGGCAGGCCGCTGAAAAACTGAGGAAACTTTTCTAGAGCACCGTGGGAGGGGGCCATGGAGGATATACTTATGAAAATAGATCATGTACTCATATATGCCCTTACAAAGGGTGCATGGGATTTGTTTGAAAATGGTGCCCTGCCTATAGCTGCCGAGGCAGGGAAAGAGCTATTGGCACTTATAGAAAAAGAAGGGCTGAAGGTTGAGGAAGAAAGCTACGAGCAACTTCTGCAGAATCTCAATGATATTTACAAAAAAGTCGGGGTTGCTGAAGGCGTTGAATCCTTGAACGGCAATGATCTCCTGAAATTGAAGATACATAAGCCATATGATATTTACATAATGAAACAACTTGATGCTCAAGGAATAAAACCTTACATGTCTCCTGCGGTCCTGATTGAAATAGCTGCACTTAGAAAAATAGGCAAAAAGGCCATACTAAAAGACATGGATATAGATGACAATTCGGTGATTATTACTTTCAAGGTAATCCACTAATACTCAACTAAAAGCGGGCTAAAGGTAGTTGAAATTCGCCTTTGGCCCGTTTTCTTTTTCATGTATTTAACTTCCCGATAAGAGAAACCGCATGCACTTCAACGGCCTCTGATCGTCCGACAGGGCCGATGCCTTCGCCTGTTTTCCCTTTTATCGAGATGATCGCAGGGCTGATGTTCAGGGCTTCCGCTATTTTGTGTCGCATTGCATCTACCGCAGGGCCTATTTTGGGCTTCTGGAGCAGCACCGTCGCGTCGATGTTGAGTATCACACAGCCACTCTTGCGGAGCAGCTCGCCCGTGCGTTCCAGAAGTGTCAGGCTCGAGATATCCCTGTATTCGGGATCTGTATCGGGGAAAAGTTTGCCGATGTCGCCGAGCCCACACGGGGACAGCAGTGAGTCGATGATCGCGTGAATGAGGGCGTCTCCGTCCGAATGGCCGAGCGGCCCAAAATTAACACTCTCGAACCTGACTCCGCCGAGTATGAAAGGACGCCCCTCCACGAGGCGATGCAGATCATAGCCATGCCCAACCCGAAGCGCACTCAATGATAGCTTCTTGAACATCTCGATGTCCTCCCGATAGGTTATTTTGAAATTGGACGGGTCGCCATCGACAAGTCTGGACTTTATTCCCAGAGTCACCTCGACGAGGGTTGAATCGTCGGTCGCTGAGAAACCCCTCTCGCGCGCTATGCGGTATGCCCTTTCTATGATGTCCCTGCGAAAGCATTGAGGCGTCTGGATTTGAAGGGCGTTCCTCCTGTCTATGAGGCCTTCAACGGCTCCGTCTCTGGTTTTCCGTTTCAGGGTGTCCCGAACGGGGATTGCGACCGTTGCTGCAAGATGCCCCTCTTTAATCGTTCGGACACAGTCGATTATCGTTTTCGGGGAAACAAGCGGCCTTGCCCCGTCGTGGATCGCCAATATCTCGCCGTTTGAAGCCGTTATGCCGTTCCAGACGGAATCGCTTCGCTCCTTCCCGCCCGCAACGATGCGAACCCTGCCATCCATTTTCGCTATGTGTTCAACCTGAGGGGCATCGACGAAATCGGATGGCACCACGACGATGATCTCATCGATCTCGTCCACAGCCACGAACCTGTTGACAGTGTATTCGAGTAGCGGATGGCCGAAGACATCTACGAACTGCTTCGGCTCGCCGAAGCGCGTCCCTCGACCGCCTGCCACTATCACGGCCGATACTTTCGCATTCCGATCAGTCATTGACATAGAAGTAAAGGCTTCTCCTGAATTCGTTATCGAGATACACCTGAACCTCCCACTCCCCTCTCTCAGACACCTGCGAAAGATGTATCATGAAATAGGTTACCTTCAAGCCACCTCCACTGGTCATAATCGAATCCTGAACGAATATGCTGCCAGACGGTTTGATCCAGACGACATTGACCTGATGGTATTCCCTGTAATCTTCCCACAAAATCCACAGGTAAACATCGCCCCCTGGATAAAACTCATCGGTTATCCCAATTGGAAACCCATCATCGTTGATGCCAGAGGCGAGCACCGATTCGACGATGTAAGGGCCTTCTATCTCGCCGGTGCCGGAGCTGTGAATCGGAATCTCACAGGCCGAGAACAGGAAGACGGCGGGGACGAGAACCAAGAGCTTTTTCCACATAACTTACCTCCTTTTTCGATTAACCAGCCGAATATTATAACAAAAATTGGTTTTGAAACCGTCGGGGTCAGACCTCGAAAAGGGATTCGAGCGGCACCTCGATGCGCTGTTTGCCCACTTTTAACACGGCCGTTTTGCCTTTCAGTTCGATCAGTTCGCCTGTGAACCCTAACGGTTTAACCCGATACTGCTGCCCGATGACGGGGTTGACCGCCTTCCGTTTGTAGAGGTCAACGAAATCCTCGGATTTCCTTTTGAGTTCATCCCGCATCGCGCGAGCCTCCTTGAGTTTATCCTCAAGCCGTCTCTGCTTCTTCAGTTCCTTGCGAAGCTGTTTGATCATCTCCTCTACTTCACCTCTCGCCTCCTCGACAATTCTCCTCGCTTTGAGCCGTGCCTCCCTCGTCATTTTCTCCTTTTCGCGCCTGAATTTCTCCTCCAACTCGTTCACTTCCACCAGCTTCTTCTCGAGTATGGATTCCTTCTCCCTCAACCTCCGCGTGAGCTCCCGCAGCTCCTGCTCAAGCCCCGAAAGCACGCCTTCGGCCTCGGTGACGATCTCGTCAGGTATCCCCACGCGGCGCGCTATGTCGAGCGCATAGCTGGAGCCGATCTCCCCTATCTTCAGCCTGTAAGTGGGCTTTTTCGTGACGGGATCGAATATCACCGTTGCGTTGATCATGCCGCTTTCCCGTTCCACCATGAGCTTGAGCGGGGTTAGATGCGTGTTGGCGATGACAAGATGGCCTTTGTCCTTCAGGTATCTGAGGATGGCGAACGCCAGTGCGGCGCCCTCGTTTGGGTCGGTCGATGCGATAAACTCGTCGAGTAAGACCAATGCCGCATCACCGTCGAACTCAATGACATCTTTGAGCTCGTGCAGGATAGCCGTGAAGCTCGACTCGCCCTGCTCAATGTCCTGGATGTCCTCAAATCCAACCGCAAATATCTCGGATGGGAGGAAAATGTCGGCTTCGGCTGCGGTGACCGGTATCCCCATACCCGCCATCATGGTCAGGAGGCCGACGGTTTTGAGGATCACGGTCTTACCACCAGCGTTCGGGCCGGAAATGAGGAGGACGGACGGGTCCGGGCCGACCTGAAGGTCGAGCGGGACGACATTTTCGTAGCCTTTGGCCTGAATTAACAGCGGATGGCGTGCGGCTTTGAGGGAGATGCGCTTTTCCCTGTTCACTTTCGGCACGATGCCGCCGTAATCGAGCCCCAAAGATGCTTTTGCGTATATG
>JALVZN010000036.1:20069-39813 GCA_027037615.1 Caldifarciminota bacterium
GCTCCAGCTTGCCGATCGCTTCCCACAGCGCTTTGATGGTCTCGCCCATGCTGTGTGCGTGAGCCGTGAGGTCGCGCACAATGCGCTCGGCTTCCTCCCGCTCGCTCTCCTCTATCCTCACAAGCCGGTTCTGTGCCTCGATGGACTCGAACGGTTCGACATAGATCGTTTCTTCGGTCTTGGAGAAGCCGTGGACCACGCCTCTCGGTTTCACATGCGAATAGAACGGGAGGACGAACCTGCCGTTGCGAATGGTTATAAGCCTATCGCGCAGAAGGCCATCTCGGTGATACTTATCCATCAGTGAGTTCATCAACCTGACGACTTCCTGGCGGCTCCTGCGCTTTTCGGCCCTCAAACGGGCGAGTTCCGGCGTTGCGTTGTCCTTCACCTCGCCTTCATCGTCTATGCTGCGCCTGATCTCGCGGACGAGCGGCCTCAGGAACGATGGATCGGGCATGATGAACTGCAGCTCGGTGTCCACGATCCTGTCGTAGATCTCATCGCTGACCTCGATAAACTGAGCTAACAGGTTCAACTCTTTGCCGGAGAGGAAAAGTCCAGTCCCGATGCGTTCCATGAGCTGGCCGATTTCTGGGATAGCGGCAAAATCGAACAGGGTGTTTGACTGGAGCAGGCGGGTCATCTCGGCGGTTTCACTGTAAAGCCTTTCCACTTCCTGGGGGTCAAAAATAACCCGAAGCCGGGCCAGCTGGTTCCGACCCGGCTCTGATGAGATGTATCGAGAAAGCAGGTCAAGGAGGGCAGGTAATTCGAGCCTCCTTGCGGAGTTCCTCATCCTTCCCTCTTCATCTTGCGCAGCAACCTGCGTCTTGCAGCGAGCAATTCCTTCTTCCGCCTTTCAGATGGTTTCTCGTAAAACTGAACTCTCTTCACATCCTGCAGGATACCATCTTTGGCAAGAACCTTCCTGAACCTTTTCATGAGGCTATCGAAGGATTCGCCCTCTCTGAGCCGAACTCCCGACATCCCATTCACCTCCTTGACTTGTTTTTTAAGTGGTTAGTTTTCAGAGCTCACCAAGCCCATTCAGAAAAATAGTTAAGGCGACGATAGCTGCGGTCTCAACTCGCAGTATCCGTCGCCCAAGTGTAAATCTATGGAATTTCCAGTTGTCCAGCATATCAATCTCTGTATCGGTAAAGCCTCCTTCAGGACCAACAGCTATCACCGCCTTTCGGCGGAGATTATAACCGAGAAGCGGCTTACCATCAAGCAAATCGGCCACATATCGCCCGTCGTAATCGGCAAAATGCTCAAGTGCGGCATGGAGCTGCATCGGCCTGTGAATCTCAGGCAGACGGGCACGGCCGCACTGTTTCATGGCGGAGATGGCAATTCGACGCCACCTCGTGACTTTCCCCTCGAGGATGCGCGGGCTCCGCTCGTAAATTATCGGGAAAATGGCGTGAGCTCCTATCTCGACCGCCTTCTCGATGAGGAAATCCATCCTCTGAGGGCGCGGGACGGCAACCATGAGTGCGATTTCGGCGTTCGGGTCGGTCGAACCCGACCTTTCCTGAATTTCAACCGTCAGGCCGTCTGGAGGCGTGATGCGTGCGATTTTGCCGATAAACGCATTCCCTACGCCGTCAACGATTCTCACGATGTCCCCAACCCTGAGCCTCAAGACGCGGATGGCGTGGTGCGCTTCTTCGCCCTTGATGATCACGCGCTCGTCGTCGGTGAAGTTCTCAGGAGGGGCGTAAAATGTGCGAATCATTTCTGATCGCTTTGCCTTTTGAAGATCTCCTCGACTTCCTCAAGTGCGTCCCTGCCCTCAAGTTTCATGATGTGGTTCAGGGCGATTACCTCGATCAGAGTGGCCGCATTCTTCTTGGGATCGACGATGATCTGAAACTTCGGGATTTTGACACCGAGTATCTCAGTGCCGCCCGCTTCAAAACCTTCGATGCCCACAAAACCGTTCTTACTCCTGCGAACCTCATCGTCATCAAACCTGATGAGCTCAATATACACATCTATCGGTGATTCCGTGCGGATCGCGCGAATGCCGAACAGGTTGAAGACATCCACGAGCCCCACGCCTCGCACATGGAGCATGTTGCGAATTTCCATGGCCTCAGGCCTGACAGCGCTCAGGCCCAGTAACCTGCCCGGAGGATACTGGATGATCCTGACAATGTCGTCGGCTATGAGTGCGTGACCCCTGTAAATGAGATCGAGGGCTGTCTCGCTCTTTCCGACACCGCTCTTGCCGCCTATGAGCACCCCAACTCCATACACATTCAACAGATCCGCGTGCATGGTAACGCTTCTGGCGAGCCTGCGCCACAAGTAGTCTGACATGAAGTGTTCGAGGAGCGTGGTGGCGAGCTTGCTGGAAATCAACGGGATATTCCTCTCATCGGCGAGCTTTACCATGAGCTCAAACGGCTTGAGCTCCTTCGCAATGATGATGGCAGGGAGCTCGCTGTATTTGAAAAGGCGGGCAATGGCATCGCTCCGTTTCTCAGGCTCGAGATGGTTGAGGTAGCTCCATTCCGCCATCCCGATTATCTGGATCCTGTTCCTCGCAAAATGCTCCTCATAGCCGGCAAACAGAAGGCCGGGGCGACAAAGTTCGTTTGTCTTGATACCCCGGCCAGTTCCGTTCTCACCAGCGATAAGCTTTAGCTGCCATAAATCGCCCTTCTCTTCCAGAAGTTCGCGAACGGTGAGCTCTCCCGAAGGATTGGAAGGATTGGGGCGCATAAAATCACCTTCTCGATTTCATCTTGTCTTCGTAGCGGTTGAGCTGGACCTTGATCTTGTCCTTAAGCTCGTCAATGACATCAAATGGCGATTTCGCAACGGCTTTGGCCGTAAGCTGACCGCCTTTTACATTCAAAATCATCTCGCCGATAAATCGGCCTCTCTCCTCATCGAGGATAAATTCGCCATCTATGATATGGCTTGAATATTTTTCGAATGTGGAAAATTTCTTCTCCAGATGCTGCCGAATGCTATCAAGTATGGGCATATCCTTCACCTTGGATGTTATCCTTATGTTGAACATTCCTTACCTCCCGTTTGAAAAGTTTTTCCAGAGTTTCTTCATTTTTTCAAGTTAAAGCCATCCAAGAATGTGTGTCAAGCCAGCGATGATCAGGGTGTAAAGCCCTGCAAGCAGGTCGTCGGCCATTATACCGATGCCTCCGGGCAAATCCTGAAGCTTGTTTATCCCCAGAGGCTTGAAGATGTCGAAAATTCTAAAAATCACAAAGGCCGTCACAAGGATGGGCAGAGTTTTGGGCATGAACATGACGCCCACGAGCACACCGACCGCTTCGTCAACGACGATGAACGGCGGATCACCGTGTCCGTGAAGTTCAGAGACATAATGCGATGCCCAGAGTCCGAGAACGAGCATTGCCGGAACCGCAAAGTTCAGGAACGACCAGCTGATCGGTGCTGCGTAGTAGATGCCAAGTGCCAGCGCCGCCGTTATCGTGCCGGGCGCAATCGGGACGAACCCCACGAACCCGACCGTTGCGATGGCCTCCATGATGTAGCGAAATATGAAATTCGGCGTTAGGCCGGCGGTTATGGCTCCGATCGCATCCCACACAAAATCGTAATAATCCTTGCTTCGCCATGGGAGAAAGCCCTGCAATATCTCGATGGAAGCGCCGAATGCAAGCGCAATGGCCAGTGTCACGAGACGCCCTTTCAGGCTCCATTTGTAAGATGCGATCATGAAGAATGTGAAGAAGTAGAAGCCGACGAAATGCGCAAATTTGTCGAAATATGTGACTTTGTCGAAGGCCTTACCGGTTGGGACAACGGCAAGGAGCAGAAAAATTGCACCGAAACAGTAGGCAGCAATGCGAAAATCGTCTAAGATGTTCTTGAGCCGGTTATAACGCATCTCTCAGCACTTTCGGTGCAGTAAACCAGTCGCTTTTGTCGAGCGCCCTGTATTCGATGGCTTCCGCTATGTGGTGTGGCTGGATGTTCTCGGAATTCTCAAGATCCGCTATGGTTCTGGCGACTTTCAGTATGCGATGGTAAGCGCGTGCCGAGAAGCCAAACCTCTCAATCGCAGATTTCAGAAGCATCTCGGATTCTCCTCCTATCTGACAGAACTCCTTTATCTCTCTGGCTCCCATGTGGGCGTTAAAGTATATACCCTTTCGGCCTGCAAATCTTTTGAGCTGCACCTCCCGTGCGCGCTGCACACGCTGGCGTATCGATTCCGAAGGCTCGCCCGAAGTCTTCTTCCTGAGCTCCTCGTATCTCAATGCCGGAACCTCGATGTGGATGTCAATTCGGTCGAGCAGCGGCCCCGATATTTTGCTGTGGTAGCGCTGAATTTGGGCTGGCGTGCATGTGCATTCGTGATACGGGTCGGTCAGGTATCCGCAGGGGCACGGGTTCATCGCTGCGACGAGCATGAACCGTGCTGGATATGTCACAGATGTCTTTGCCCTTGAAATTGTTACGACGCCGTCCTCCAACGGCTGCCTGAGCACTTCAAGCACATTTCGGTTGAATTCAGGCAGCTCATCGAGGAAAAGGACGCCGTTGTGAGCGAGGCTGACCTCACCGGGGCGCGGCACAGCGCCGCCACCTATCAGCCCAGCGTCGGAGATGGTGTGATGTGGCGAACGGAACGGCCTTGTCGCCACAAGTCCTATGCCTTCGGGGATAAGCCCGGCCACGGAATGGATTTTTGTCGTTTCGAGCGCCTCGTCGAGCGTCATGCGAGGCAGGATGGTCGGAATCCTGCGTGCAAGCATGGTCTTACCTGAGCCCGGCGGGCCGATCATAAGCACATTGTGGCCGCCGGCGGCAGCAACCTCCAACGCCCGCTTGGCATGCTCCTGTCCTTTGACCTCGGAAAAATCCACCATGTAGCTGGATGCCCGCTCGAAGATGCTTTCCCGATCCACTTTCAGCGGCTCCACGACCTCATTCCCGATTAGGAAGTTCACGGCCTGAAGCAGATTTTCGACTGGATACACATCGATGCCGTCCACAATTGCCGCCTCTGCGCCGTTGCCCGACGGCAGGATTATCCCCTTATACCCCATCCTCTTAGCTGTGAGCGCCATCGGCAGCACGCCTTTCACCCGACGCAGGCCGCCGTCGAGCGAAAGCTCACCAACTATCAGGTGATCTGCGAGATACCCGTCAGGCGGGATGACGCCGGCCGCAGCGAGCATGCCGACCGCTATCGGCAGGTCGAAAGCGGAGCCCTCCTTTCTGACATCGGCTGGCGCAAGGTTTACGGTTATCTTCTGCCTGATGGGTCCGAGCCCGGAGTTTTTCAAAGCGGACAAGACACGCTCTTTCGATTCACGCACAGCGCTATCCGGAAGGCCAACTATGGAGAAAGCCGGCACACCCGGCGTCAGATCTATCTCTACTTCTACGATAAACCCCTCCACCCCCATGATGGAGGCCGAGACAACCCTTGCAAACACTTAAATCACCTTCTTTTATAAGATTTGCGCTTTACGGATTGCGCTACTTGTTCTCTTCAGTTTTGGATTTGTTCTCAGGAGCGCTCTGGAAAAGCTTTAAGAATTCGATGGGTATCGGGAAAACGACTGTCGCCGTGTTTTCAGCTGCGATCTCGGTCAATGTCTGAAGGTATCTGAGCTGGATTGTTATCGGATTGGTTGCGAGCACCTGAGCGGCTTTCGCAAGTTTTTCGGATGCCTGAAGCTCACCTTCAGCCGATATGATTTTGGCGCGCCTCTCACGCTCCGCCTCGGCCTGCCGCGCCATTGCGCGCTGCATCTCCTGAGGCAGATCCACATGCTTGACCTCGACAGCCGTGACTTTGACGCCCCAAGGATCGGTCTGCTCGTCGATTATCTTCTGCAGCCGCTGGTTGAGCTTTTCACGGTGAGAAAGGAGTTCATCCAACTCTACCTCGCCAAGCACGCTCCTCAGCGTGGTTTGCGCTATCTGTGATGTGGCCATCAGGTAGTTTTGCACCTCAACGATCGCCTTGGCCGGATCCATCACACGAAAATAGACCACAGCGTTAACTTTAACGGACACATTATCTTTCGTGATGACATCCTGAGGAGGAACATCCAGAACGATCGTCCTCAGGGAAACCTTGACCATCTTATCGATGAACGGGATGAGCAGTATCAAACCGGGCCCTTTCACACCTGCAAGCCTACCAAGACGGAAGATCACACCTCTTTCATATTCCCTCAAGACCTTTATCGCAGCGCTGAGTATGATGATGACCAACACAAGGATAACCCAGAACATTTCTCAACCTCCCTTTTGCGATTTGAAGTGTAAAACATTTAAGTGACAAAGTCGAGCGTGCGGCTGAGGCAGGTTATGCGTTCTCTATCTCACTGTAAAGTTGGCTGAAATATGCCTCAGCGTCGTCAGCGCTGCCGACCATGGCGATGCGCCCATTCCTCATAATGACAATTCGAGTTCCGATGTCGTAAGCCTCTTCTCTGTCGTGAGTTACATAGACAAGCGTGAAGCCTATACGGTTCTGAAGCCTGATGATCTCGCGCCTCAACCTCAGATTGAGCTCGAAATCGAGGTTTGAGAGGGGTTCGTCCATGAGCAGGATGCGGGGATGGGATATGAGCGCCCTTGCGAGCGCAACACGCTGTTGTTGGCCGCCGGACAGCCTTGCGGGTTTCACATCAGCGAATTCTTCCATGCTGACGAGCGACAGCATTTCGGATATGCGGCCTTCGCGCTCGGAGCGCGGCACGCCTTTCGCTTTCAGCACAAATTCGAGGTTGCCTTTAACTGTGAGATGCGGCCACAGGGCGAGATCCTGAAACACCATGCCGATGTGGCGGTTTTCGGGTTCCATCAAAATCTTCCCATCTGCTGAAGCGAGTTCGCCGTAAAGGCGGATACTGCCTGAGCTCGGCGCCATGAGCCCGGCCATCAGCCTCAAAACAGTCGTCTTGCCACATCCGGATGGCCCCAGCAGCACGACACGCTCGCCTTCATCGATGTCAAGCGTGAAATCAGCGACCGCCAACCTGTTTCCGTAAAGCTTTGACACATCTTTCAGCTCGATAAAAGCCATCATCTCCTCCTCAAGATGTGAACCGCTGCCCATCCCGCGCCCATCACAAGGAGAACCGCTGCAACCATCATCACCGAGAGCGCAGCGATGAGCTGCGGCGACCCGTTGGCCATCAAAGTGAATGTCCTGACGGTGAATGTGTCATATCCGGGCGGATACACCATGATGGTTATGCCGAGATCGCGAAGACAGAAGATGAAGCCGACTATCCATGCGACAAGGATGCCCGGCTTAGAAAGCGGGAC
The DNA here is from genome assembly GCA_027037615.1 of Caldifarciminota bacterium. GTDB lineage: Bacteria > Hydrothermota > Hydrothermia > B15-G9 > B15-G9 > WGAI01. Next base: position 27,369 of record JALVZN010000036.1, read on the forward strand.
AACGATTTGCATGATGCGGTTCAGCCACCTGACGCCTGCCAATCTGGCCGATTCTTCCATCGACGGCGGTATTTGGGCCAGCGTCGAGACGGTTATTCGGCTCGTAAGGGCCGTGTATTTCGCAAGATAGCCCATCAAAATTATGAGCGGTGTGGTGTATATGAGGTCTGTCGATGGCCTGTTCCACAGGCCTATCAACCCGACCCCGATCACAGTGCCCGGCAGAGCAAACAGGAAGATGGTCAGGAGATCCAGCGCCCTCCAGAGCCTGAATTCCCTTTTGTGGATGAAATAACCTGACAGGAAGCCTATCCCCACCAGCAGGGTGGCGCCGACGACCGCATAGACGATGCTCCTCAAGAGGCTGTCATGCGCGATGCTCAGCGCTTTGCGGTATGCGTCCAGCGTCATCGAGCGCGCCACCAGCACAGTTAGCGGTAAGATCACCGTTGTGAATGCAAAGATGAGCGTGATGATCAAAATCGGACGCTTCCATCCCTTCAATTCGATGCGAAGGAATCCGCTGTCCGATGCGGTTTTCAATCGATATGTCCTGTCGCGAACGAATATCCATTCCAGCGAGATCAGGATGGCCGTTATGACTGCGAGTGGCACAGCGGCGGCTGTCGCGGCTCCGAAATTGTAGAAAGCGGAGAACTGGGTAAAGCTCTCAACCGGAAAGACATCGTATCTGAGAAAAGTCGGCACCCCGAATTCACCCATTGATAGAAGGAACACGAGCATGGCGGCAAGGCTTATCCCCGGCAAGATCATGGGCACCGTTATGCGCGCAAGCACGGCCGGCCATTTAGAAAACAGCCGCCCAACCTCCTCAAGCTCAGGGTTTATCGTCCCGAGATACGCCATGGTCAGCAGCATGACCACGGGCATGAATGTGATCGTGAGGACGAAGACGCTGCCTCCGAGCCCGAAATACCACGCCGATGTGATGTTCGACACAGCGTTTCCCATGAGGCTGGCGATAACCCCGTCCCTGCCGAGTATGTAGAACCATGACAACGCATTGATGTAGGGCGGAATTAGGAGCGGCAGCGTGAGGGTCACGGCAAGCGCTTTTCTGAGCGGCAGATCCGTTTTGGCGAGCAATATGCCAAGCGGGACGCCGATCAAAGTCGATGCAATCGTTGTCAGCGTTGCGAGCGTGATGCTGTGTGCGAGCAGCGCCCATGTCCTCTCGGAGGACAGGAGCGAGCTGTAATAGCTCAGCGAGAGATGCCCGTTAACTGAGACGCTGCGCCACAACATGTAGAGGATGGGCAGAAGTCCAGCAGCGGACAACACGGCCACGACCAACCAGAACGCCAGCCGTTTGCCCATCAATAGCCCACCCACTCCTTCAAAAATGGCTGAATTTCAACGAGTTTCTTTGCAACAGCCGGGTAATCGATCTCCATCGTTTTGATCTGACTGATGTCCTTCAATTCCGCAGGCATCTCCACGCCGGGATGCAGCGGAATCTGGGCGCAATCGGCGAAGGCGAGTTTCCGTTCCGTCTCCTTTGAAAGCAGGTAATCTATCAACTTTTTGCCGTTTGACGGGTGAGGCGCCCCTTTGATGAGCATCACAGCATTGGGCAGCAACAGGCAGCCGATGCCATCTTCGCCCTGATCCGGAAATACCATCTTCACAGGTTGCCCCTGTCTCATGCGGTTGACGGCATCATCGTTGTCCACAAGGCTGAAATCGAATTCGCCGGATGCCACGAGGTCAGCACTTTCCCCGTTGCTGGTCGATATCTTAACGCCGTTCTCTTTCATGGCTTGCATGAACTTCTTTGCGCTATCATCGCCCCAGAGGACGAAAAGGGCAGCTATATGGACGGTAGTCGTGCCAAACAGCGGATTGGCGATAACGGCTTTGCCCTTCCATTGCGGATCGACGAAGGCCATGATGGATGATGGCGCGTCATGCACCCTTGTGTTCACGATCAAAACGCGCGCACGGGCGGAAAAACCTGTCCAGTAACCCTCTGGATCCTTAAATCCGTCCGGTATCCCATCGGCATTGGGCGAAATGTAAGGCGTGGTTATGCCTTTCTGCTTCAAAACCTCGGCCCTGATCGGCTCGTTTGCCCAATAGACATCGGCCTGAGGGTTGTCTTTCTCTGCGATCAGTCGGTTCATGACGCCGGTGCTTTTGGCCTCCTCGGTATCGTAGATGGCTTTGACCTTTATGCCTGTCTCACGCTCGAAATCCCTGAGTATGGGCTCCGAGAAAACCCTATCCTCTGAGACATACACGACGACCACATTTTCGCCACGCCCGCTGCGGAAACGCCAGAGCAGGAATGCGCCAGCCACGACGACCAGAATCAGAATCCATATCCATTTTTTCATTGGTTTGCCTCCGATGTGTCAGATTTCGCAACTTCAAGTTTGACCGTGAAGCCGTCGAACTCCGTCACGGCATCCGCCTTTGTCCACAATCCAACTCCTCCCTGCATCGGGAAATGGTCATCTGTGCCTTCCAGCAGCTTCTGACCGTTGAGATAGCACTCGAACCTGTTCCCACGCTGCACGATTTTGAGCGTATGCCATTGATCAGCAGGGAGTTTGACATTGGCAGTGGCCAGCATCTTGCGATGGCCATCTTTGACATAATACATGCGGAAGTTGTCCTCAAGTGGATTGAACCGTGCGACATAGTAGTTGTCGTTATCCTGAACGCGCCACATGATGCCTCCGCCCTGATCGATGCGGCCTGTTAGGGCCTTGAGTTTCACCTCGATCTCGCCGTCCTTAAACGGCACGGAATCCGTCCAGCACAGGTTGAATGTGCCAGCTGACCGATGGTTGGGATGCAGCATGGCCAGCACCTTGCTGCCGTTCGGAGCGGTCGTGTCTTCAACAACCTGCCATGTCGGCAGCGGCCTGCCCGGGCCTGTGACACCGATCACCCAGCCATGAGGCAGTTCGCCGATTGGCACATCCTCGAAATCCCATGAAAACACATCGTTCCGTTCCTCAGAAGGGGAAACCTTTTGGGCGGTGTCCGAGACTGCCTTCTGAGAGGCCTCCTCCTGCTTTCCGCCTTTCGACTTGCATCCCTCTGTGACCCATAGGGTTGTGCCCACCAGAATTGCAATTGCGATTATGCGTTTAAGACCATTCATAACATCCTCCTTGAGTGCATAATTATACCTTCAAATCAAAACGGAGGTCGCAATGAGTGAGCTCAGGTCGATAGAATGGGACGGCAGATGCGCCGTGATCATCAATCAGGCGAAGTTGCCCGGCGTTTTTGAGAGGGTCAGGCTATGCAGGCTCAACGAGTTCGAGGACGCCATAAAATCGATGAAGGTGCGCGGCGCGCCGCTCATCGGCATAACAGCCGCTTATGGAGTCGTAGCCCACACCAAATCGTTTGCAGTGCAGTCGTTTGATGACCTGAAGACGGAGGTGGAACGCGCGGTCGAAGTGCTGAGGCAGACTCGTCCGACGGCCGTAAACCTGTTCAAGGCACTGGAGCGCATCAAAAACTCACTTGAGGAACGGCTTACGGTCGATGAAAACATCAGGAAGTTAGAGGAGACCGCCATCGAAATCGACCGAGAAGAGGAGGAGATGTGCAGGTTGATGGGGAGAAACGGCGCAGAGGTGATAAAAAAGGCGGACGCACGGGTTATGACCATCTGCAACACGGGATTCCTCGCCACAAGCGGGATAGGGACGGCTCTCGGCGTGATTTACACCGCAAACGAGATAGGCAAGATAAAGGAAGTCTATGCGCTCGAAACGCGTCCGGTGCTTCAGGGCGCAAGGTTGACGATGTGGGAGCTGACTCAGAAGGGAATCCCATCATACCTCATAACCGACAATGCGGCTGCGATAGTCATGGAGAGGATCGGCATCGATTACATCTTCGTTGGGGCGGACAGGATTGCGGCCAACGGCGACACGGCCAACAAGATAGGCACATTTATGCTGGCGATCATAGCCAGAAGGTTCGGTGTCCCGTTCTATGTCGTGGCTCCGAGCTCAACGATCGATCCGAATTGCCCTGATGGCCAGCACATCCCGATTGAGATGCGCGACAAAGACGAGGTTCTGAATGTGTTTGGGTGCCAGATTGCGCCACGCAATGCGGATGCGCTCAACTACGCCTTCGATGTGACGCCATCTGAGCTCATAACCGGAATAATAACCGAGAGAGGGGTTTTCAAGCCGCACGAAATCAAAAAGGCTATCTCAGGTTAACGATTGCCAGCAGCGTCATCAGCATGGCGAGCTTTAGCCTGTTTTGAGCGTGATTGACCCTGTGCCTATCGTCATCCGGCCTCAGCGCAAATGTGCCCGACAACACGAGGTAATCGGTTATCGCCATAAATAGCGTGTAGAGCACCGTTCCGGCTCCGAAGTTGAAAAGTGGCAGCAGTGAAAGCAGCGCAAACGCAAGCCCGAACGCCCTTGCGATCCATATCGATGCGGCCGGCCCGAGAAGTGTCGGCAGAGAGCTACGACCCGCAGCCCTGTCGCCCTCGATGTCTTCGATGTCCTTGATGATCTCCCGCGCCATGTTCAGGAAAAAGGCAAGCCCGGCTGGAAAAAGCATGTATTTGAAGCCGTCAACGGATGCGCCCGCGATCAAAAATGCCATCGATGTGGAGATGGAAACGGCGATGTTGCCGAGCAACGGAACGCCGCGAAGCCACAGGTCATACAGAACCACGATGAAAATCGTCACCAGAACGAGTATGAACGAGAGCAGATTGAGGTTGAACGCAAGGATAATGGCTATCGAGAACAGGACAATGCTCAATTTCAAGGCGTCATCCCTCGTCATGCGTCTTGACGGGATTGGCCTATCGGGATGCGCTATGAGATCCACTTCGGCGTCTGCCCAATCGTTCAGGACATTGCCCGCAGCACAGATCAGCGGCACAACGATCAGCGCCCATGTGTTCCATGAGCCGAGGATTATGAAACTGACCGCCACAACCAACAGGGTTATCAAAACATTGAGCGGCCTTATTATCTCAAAATACACCCCGGGTTTGCCTGCAAAATCCATAAAATCTCCCTTTATCAGACAAACCTGAACCGAATTACGCTGAAGTATGCTGCAAACGCTGAGATTAGGATCACCAGCAGAATCTGGAGCCATGCGTATTTTTCAGGGATGATGAGGTCCAGCCCCCACACGACGAACAAAAGAGGCCAGCTGTTGAGAAAAGCTTTGAGCTGGAACCTGTTAAGAAATCCAAGGTTGTAGGCCAGAATGTAAACGCCTACGAAAATCGTCACGATCCCCCAGCTTACTCTTCCTTTATTCATTTTTCTCGCCTCCCGATGCTATGAGATAGATACCAACGGCGATGAGTATCAGCGGCCACAGCACATCCCATGTCAACCATGCGATGTAGTTGTCCAGCAAAAAGATGATGCCGAGCACAACAAGGATAACACCTGCCCAGAAACGAGAATTGGAGCTCCAATCGCGTCCTATAACCTGTTGGTCTTCGGTCGATTCCTGCTCTTCTTCCTCCACAACGACCTGGCTGCCTGAACCTTTATGATGCGGCTCAAGCGGCATAACGAGCCACGCAACGATGTAGAACAGGAACCCGAGGCCGTGTGCAAACGCCAGCAAAACCATGATAAGGCGAACAAGTGCCGGATCGACATCGAAATACCTTGCCAGCCCGGCACAAACGCCCGCTATCACTCTATCATCCCTTGCCCTGTAAAGTCGTTTGTTCTTCATGCCATTTTAGATAAGGCAATAATCGAAATAATGCAACAAGATGAGACTATTTGCCGCTTCGTCTGTTCAGAACCTCGTGTAAAGGTGACAGCGAAGGCGGAGAGGCATTACAAAAGGGTATGAGGAATGAAAAAACCACAAATTTAGGTAATCGAAAAGAGGTTGAAAATGTTAATATCCCTTACCAAGGCAAAAAATTTATTTCCAGAGCCCGTAGCAAGGAGCTCTTACCTAATGAATGGTTAAACCCCGTGTCAAGTCAAATGAAAAATATTAACTCCCATTTAATAAAGGGGGTAAATCTCTCTGAACAGAGCATAGCTCCCATTTCCGAGAAGCGCATAGGTAGCTTTTTGTGCATATTTTACCTCCATTTTGGTAACATTATCATTTGGTGAGCGGCTTCATTTCGGTAACATTTTAAATGAGTGATAACGGCTATGACCATCGGTGGAGGTATCTGCCTTAAAATATCAGCCATGTTCAGACTTGACGATTACGATTTCGAGCTTCCGCCAGACCTGATCGCGCAATATCCGGCGCAGAGGCGCGATGAATCCCGCCTCCTTGTGATCAGGCGTACGCCGTTCTCGCTGGAACACCGCAAGTTTAGAGAGATCATAGATTACTTCTCGAAAGGCGACCTCCTCATTTTAAACAAAAGCAAGGTGATCAAAGCCCGAATTTATGTCAGGCGGGCATCGACAGGGGGCAAGGTCGAGTTGCTCGTCGTCCGTGTCAGGGAGCCGAATCTGTTTGAAGCGCTTGTCAAGCCGGGCAGGAAGGCGAAGCCTGGGGAAAAGCTTGAGCTTGACGGCCATGTTTTCACCGTAGTTGAGCACCTCGGCAATGGCAAACGGCTCATCGAACTGCCCGAAGGAGAAGTTATCTGGGAGTTGATGGAGAAATACGGTAAGCCGCCACTTCCGCCTTATATCCACCGTGAGGCCAGCCGTGAAGACGAGGAACGGTATCAGACGGTCTATGCCGAGGTCCCCGGCTCTATAGCTGCGCCTACCGCCGGACTGCATTTCACCAGAGAACTTCTTGATGCCCTTGCCGATAAGGGCGTTAAAATCCTCTATGTCGTCCTCCATGTGGGTATCGGGACATTCAAGCCGATAAAAGTCGATGATATTAGGCAGCATGTCATGGATCCGGAATACTATGAGGTTCCCGACGAAGTGGCGGAAGAAGTGATAAAGGCCAAACAGGAGGGACGTCCTGTAACACTTTGCGGCACAACAGTTACACGGACGATGGAGACATGGGCATTGGATGAAAATCCTCGTCGAGGTTGGAGTCGCATATTCATCTATCCACCTTATGAGTTCAAGGTTGCGGACAGGCTCATAACCAACTTTCACTTGCCGAAATCAACTCCTTTTATACTGACGGCGGCGTTCACCGGGCTTGACAAGCTCAAAAAGGCCTATGCTGAGGCTATCAGGTTGAAATACAGGTTCTTCAGCTATGGGGATTCGACATTTATAATTTAGCCAAACCTGTTTTGGAGGTATAAGATGAGATTTCGGGGACCTGCGCTCAACTTTCACAATATTAGGGCTACCTTGAAACATGGAGCTAAGCATGCCGTATCGCTTTTAAAAGATGTGCTCAAAGCCATAAACCGCTTTCTGGGCAAGAAAGATATAAGGTGCGAGTTCTTTTATGTGCCTCCCCAAAAAGGTCTTAAACGGATAAAGCTGCCGATTGCCCTATTCCTCAGCCATTTACAGGCCGCTCTGTTTAACGGGATTTTAATAGGCTACATCGTCAACATCTTATGGATAGCTTATGGTGACATAGGCGACAAACATGCCATATTAAGGAATGCGGGGTTTATTTTTGTTATCATCCTGTTCGGTCTTGCTCTGTGGATCTCAAGAGGGCTTGGTGCGGCGCTGGCAGCATGGATAAATGTGCCGCTCGAAGACCATGAGCTTGCCCTTTTCCACAGCCCCAGATGGTTCTTCAAGAACACGCCTTTTAGCGGCCTCAGAGTGAAGTTCGGGATGCAGACATACAACGGCAAAAGGGGGGAGATACCGCTTGAGCCTCAGCTGGCATGGGGGACATTCATCAGTAGACTATATTTCATTTCTTATGTCTCATTGTTGGCGGGATTAAGCGAGTTAGTCTCGCTTTACACAGAAGTAATAATGATGTTGCCTTTTCTCATCGTTGTTGTCTCAATTAACACCTATGCCGCAAATATAAGGGCTGCTTTGTCTAAAAAGATAAATTTCATGGAATTTCCAAATGCTCCAGCTATGGTAACTATGGCAGCTCAGTTTTTTTATTTTGCCCTTCTAATAGCGGCTTTCCTATATGGGATGGCTATCCCGCTTGGTGTCGTGGGGTTCCCGCTTCAGGGTGTTTCCTGGATGCTTATAGTGCCATTTATCGGGTTGTTCGATCTGGTGTTTCTGTATTTTGAGGGGCCGGGCATATTCCACAATGCCCCGTTGCTCAGGTTTTACTGGCTTCAGAAGTTTTATGTCCTTTTGAACAACATCAAGGTGGCTTACTCTCATCTGGCCTATGGGCTTTTCGGGCTCGGCGTGTTAATGTTTTACATTTTTTCAGTTAGAATTATACCTACGAGACTTACATACATGCAGAGGATTGTGATGGTTAGCCCGATATATTTGAAAACTTATCTCGTGTTCACTCTGGCACTACTTCTCACACTCGGCATCTGGAGGACACTAAACTCCATGTTTGGAGGCGGACAGATCGTCTATTTTGCGTTTAGAGGACTTTATTACGCAGTCCTGATCCTATTCATTCGGGATTTTTTAATCTATTACCACAGCATCGCCCCGCTTGGGCGGTGGGACATCTTTATCATTTCATTGTGGGCTGGTTTGACTGGCACGCTTACAGCTGCTATAGTTCACGGAGTCAAAGGACTTTACGCTCCACTTATGTACAACAAACCCTTAGAATTGGAGGAGAAATCTGCCCAAAAATGGTTTGATTTAAAAATGCAAATTTTCCCTGTACATCCAGACCCCACATCAAGCATGTTTTTAATTGAATTCCAGAACATAGCACTATTCACTCTCATAGCTCTTATCCTCGCTTTAGTGGCTGAAAGCGCGAAAGGATCCGGTTTTACAAAGTTCTTCTCTTACCCCGGAATTTACATCGCTGCAGTCCTGTTGTTGCTTCGGGATGAGCTTGTACCTATGCCTCGTGACAGGAACCAAAAATACAAATGGGCATCTGACCTTACCCGTGAAATGAAAGGGTTGGCGCGCCTGACGCGCGGGAACCGCTACGAAAAGGCATCGATCCTGTTCCCTCTGTGGATCGAAGGCGCTACCGGATTTATGTGGGGCTACGACTACATCTACAACTTCATGGCGTGGCGCCTGTTCTGAGTCTCGAACGCCAGCCGCTCCCACTTCGCAATCATCCTGAGCATGTTCGACCTGAGATCAGCCTTCTGCCTGATGAGCTGAACATTAAGTTTCAGCGCCCTTTCAAAGGCGTCTATGTTCCTGATCGCCAGCTTTATTGCGTTGGCGAGCCCTCGAGCGTCGCCGGGCTCAAACATCAGGCCGTTCAGCCCATCGATCACCCATTCCCTCAAAGCCGGCAGATTGGTAACTATCGGCAGGAGGCCGAGCGACATGGCCTCTAAAAGGGACACAGGTGTGGAATCCGTCAGCGAAGCAGACACCCACAGGTCGCCTTTCAAAAGCGTTGAGATCATCTGTTCGCGCATCAACCGCCCCGTAAGCTCGACATTGAGGTTGTGGCGCGCAATGTAGTCCTTCATCTCGCCCATCAGATCGCCATCGGATATCAGGATGAACCGAACTGGTTCATCCATCAGGAGATGCGCCGCGCGCAGGATGGTCATCGGATCCATGTCCCTGTCAAGCCTGCGGTGGCTGACAACTGTCCACATCCCTGCGTCTCTGACGCCCGTTTTCGGCTTTGCGTTCAGGAATTCGCTCTCAACGCCGAAAGGGAAAACATCGATCCTGTCGGCCGGTATCCCAAATTCGTTTTTCAGTATGTCGGCCATGTGATGGGCGTCAACATGCAGTGCCGCAGCGTCTTTCAGGATTTCACGACTGATTAACCTCTTAACTCGGGTGTTGCGTGCGACCAGTAGCAGGTCCGAACCCCAGACCGACATGTAGAACGGCAGCCTGTTAGCGAGATGGCTCATAAGCCCGTAGTTCGGGATATAGTGCGGATTTAGCAGATGGGGTTTGAACTCCTTGATAACCCTGTTCAACTCCGTGACGGCCGCCGCATACCGCAATCGATACGGCACATAAACGGGCGGCTCGTAGAGATGCACATGGAATTTTATCGGGTCGCGCGGCTCTTCGAGCGAGAACAGGAGCACATCCACGCCTAACTCCGACAGCATGTTGCACCATCTGATACCATGTGGCACTGATGCGTCGGCGAGGACAATGACCCGTAAATTCATGGCGTTTTGAATATGCTTGAGGTGACCTCAACGAGGAATTCGTGCACCTTCGGCGTCCCGGCAACGGTGTTTCCAGTCATTATGAACAGGTTACTGCCCATGAAATCGGACACGATGCCGCCTGCCTCCGACACGAGCAAGCTGCCTGCCGCAATGTCCCATGGCGAGAGCCCGTATTCGAAGAACCCCTGAAATATGCCGGCTGCGACATAGGCGAGGTCGAGTGCAGCAGAACCGGCTCGCCGCATGCCTGCCGCTTTCAGAAATACAATTCTGAACACGCTCAGGTAGGTGTCTAACACATCCTTGGCCCTGAACGGAAACCCCGTCGCTATCAGCGAGTAGCCGATGTCGGATACCTCAGCGACCCGAATTTTCTCACCGTTCCGATAGGCTCCTTCGCCCCTGACAGCATAGAAAAGGTCGTTTTTTATCGGATCATAAATCACGCCGACCACGATTTCGTTGTCTATGCTCAGGGCAATCGAGATCGCAAAGTGCGGGAATGTGTGGATGTAGTTCTTCGTCCCGTCAAGCGGATCGATTATCCAGGTCGGCTCGGATGTTATCGGCGAACCGCCGCTCTCCTCGGCAAGGATATGGTGTTCGGGAAACTTTGAGCTGATGAAATCCTTGATCCTCTTCTCGGATTCCATGTCCACATAGGTCACGAAATCATAAGCCTTTTTCTCATGGATGTCCTGTTCTTTGAGTTTGCCAAGGTGCTCCATCAGCACATCCCCGCCCAGCTGAGCAGCTTCTATTGCAGCATTCAGAAATTCTTTCATCCCACCACTCCTTTTGATTATCAGTCAATTTTAAGGCCGTTCAGCGGACACAGCTCACACAGAGGGTTGCTCCGCTTGCAGACCTCTTTGCCCGTGCGCACTATGAGGGCGTGATATTCGTTGAACAGCTGAGGATTTCGGGGCAGACACCTCTCAATCACGGCTCTGAGGCGATCGTAGTCCATTTTTGATGCGTCCTTGAGCCCGTGCCGCTCGAAGATGCGGCGCGTGTAAGCGTCTATCACAAAAACAGGCCGCTCAAACACATAGAGCAGCATCGAGTCGGCCGTCTCCCGTCCGATCCCTTTCACGGACAGCAATTTTTCCCTCAACTCAGAGGTGTCCAGTTTCCGCAACTCGTCAAATCCGCCGCTCTCGTGCAGCCATCTTATGAACGCCTTGAGCCTCTGCGCCTTCACATTGAAATAGCCTGCGGGCTTTATGACATCGGCCAGCGTTTTCTCATCCACATCCAGCAGCCCTTTTATCGACAACAAATTGCAGGATTTCAAGGCGTTTATAGCCCTTTCGACATTTCGCCAGCTCGTGTTCTGGGTCAAAATTGCGCCGACGGCTATCTCCAGCTCCGAATCGCCCGGCCACCAGTGTTGACGGCCATACCGCTCAAACATGGCTTTGAATGCCTTATCGATGAACTGGCACAGAGTCATCAGAGGTAGGAAAAATGCTCAAAGCCCTTGATATAATCGATTTCCCTGCCGTTCGTCTTCACGAATTTGACGGTGGGCCTGAATGTCGGCCTGAACTCGCCGATCTTTATCAATTCGATGCCTTCCGACTGAAGCTTTTTGAAATCCTCAGGCGGCATGACAAGGATGAGCTCGAACTCCTCACCGCTTGAAAGCGCGATTTTCCACGGATCGACGCCGACTTCGTTCGCAACGGCTTTCACCACCTCAGGCATAGGCATAAGCTCCTCGTAGATAACAGCTTCAAGGTCAGCCTTTTCCGCAAGTTTGAACAGGTCGGACGAAAGCCCATCGGATATGTCTATGGACGCGCGCGGCTTGATCACACGCCTTACCTTTTCGATGATCTCAAATCTGGGCATCGGCCTGCGGAACTTCATGATGGCGGCACTGCGAAGCTTGTGGTCTATCTTGGAAGCGAGGTTGTAAACCTTAAACAGCCTTATGGCGGATTCGACTATGCCGACCTCACCGGTTATCGCTATGATGTCGCCTTCCTCCGCACAGCATCTGGCAATGTAACCGTCTTTTGGCACTTCGCCCACGACCGTTGTGACGATGCCGATCCTGTCCGATGCGGTGAAATTGCCGCCCGCAGGTGAGATGCAGAACTTTTCTCCAAGTGCCGACATGCCCTGCATGATTTCGCGAACTTCATCGATCTCGATGTCTGTGGGAAGCTCAAGGTTCACGAAAAAGGTCAGCGGTCTGGCGCCCATTGCCGCAAGGTCGCTCAGCGAGGCCGCAAGCGCACGGTAGCCCAT
>JALVZN010000037.1 GCA_027037615.1 Caldifarciminota bacterium
CTGCAGCGCATGACGGCTTACTGACCCTCTAACAGCCCCTTGAGATCCATGATTGTCGCCTGATCGGAGACGATGACCTTGACCTTGTCGGTGAGCTTGTCAACATACAGGTATTTGATATACAGCGGGTTGCGTTTGAGCTCCTGAGACACGATCTGGATGGCTTTCGCCTTACCTTCCGCCTCTATCGCCTTCCTCTGAGCCTCAAGCTGCTCTTTTTCAAGGACATACTTCATGCGCTCCGCTTCCTGCTGGGCGATCTGTTTCTCCTCTATGGCCTTTGCGAAGTCCTTGGTGAAGTGAACATCGCGCAGCACGATCTCCTCAATCGTGAAGCCGTCCGGCTCAAGCAACTTCTTGACGCGCTTGAAGATCTCCTGCTGAATTTCCTTGCGCTTCGACGAATACACATCCATGATCGGGTATTCGGAGATCACCAGTCGGACGATGCCCCTGATGGCCGGCCTGATGACCTTCTCGTCGTAGTCGGGGCCGATCTTCCTGTGCACTTCTATGAGGCTATCCGGGTTAATCCGATACCAGCATGTCAGGTCGATGCCGACCTGAAGCCCCTCTTTCGTGGGCGACCACAGGCTGTCGTCGATGTTGGCCTTCTTGCCCTCGCCCTTCTTCGCCGTCATCGTGTATTCCTGACGCCTCAGATCGTAGATGTAAGTCTGATAAATGATTGGGGGAACGAGTGTTATCCCTTCTTTGGCCGTCGAAAACTTCTTGGTTATGATGTTGAACTTGACCATGCCGTGTCCGACAGGCACGACCCTGATGCTGACGGCGATGAACGCCGCAATTATGAGCACCACGGCGATGATGAAGCCTGTCTTCGATGACATCTTCTGCCCCAACCGCACCCTCTTGCCGTCTTCGATCACAACGACCTTCTTGTTCCCGTGCGGAAAGAAGATCGCCACAAAAATGATCAATATGATTACAAACAAAATGAGACCAAGCATGAGAATCACCTCCAGAGTTATGGCTCTATGATAATCTTAAAATCTCTACATTTCACTTCGGAGATGTGAAAGTTTAAGCCATCTAAGCCTTTCAGCCAAAATTTGTAGTTTTGTGGCGAGGACGGGGCTGTTTCGTTAAAATACGGCCTATGCCGAAGATTGGGCTTGAAACCGATATCCAGTATGTCAAGGGAGTTGGTCCGAAACGGGCGCGTCAGCTTGCAAGACTCGGAGTTAAAACGGTTTACGATCTGCTCTACCTACCGCCAAGGAAATACCTCGACAGGCGTGATGTCACACCGATCAGGAACCTCAGGCACGGCCATGAGGCGGTTGTCATGGGCGAGGTGTTGACAAAGGGCATTGACAGGTCGAGGCGGGGTGACAAATGGTTTAAGGTGGTCATAGGCGATGGGACGGGCTGGCTTGAACTTGTCTGGAAGACCACGAACGAGGGATTTTTGAGCGGACTTGATAAAGTTTTTCGCAAAGGTGACCGTGTTATCGTCAGCGGCAAGGTGATCATCGTCAGGGGCGGCATAAAACAGATGTGGTTTCCGGAGTATGAGATGGTGGATGACATTTCTCAGAGCAACATCGCCGGCCGAATAATACCGGTTTACCCAGCCACCGAGGGGCTAAAACCCCGTTACATACGCAAACTTGTCAGGTATGTGCTCACGGAGCTTGAGGGGCGCATACCTGAGACGATACCGGGTTACATCCGCAAGAAGCGCGGACTGTATTCGCGTGAGGTCGCCATTCGCAGGCTCCATTTCCCGAACGACATGGATGAGGCGAGAAAAGCGCATCTGACGCTCGCTTATGAGGAGCTGCTTTACTTTTTCATAGTGGTGCTCGGCCGAAGGATGCGCACAATGGGCAAGGGCGTTCCTATCGTGCGGAACGGGAAGCTGACCGAGAAATTCATCGAGGAGCTGCCTTTCGAGTTCACCGATGCCCAGCGGCGCGTCATCTCCGAGATCGAGGACGACATGGCGCGATCCGTGCCGATGCACAGGCTTTTGCAGGGCGATGTCGGGTCGGGCAAGACCGTTGTGGCTCTGTATGCGATGCTGATGGCCGCTGAGAACGGGTTTCAGGCTGCGCTGATGGCGCCAACGGAGATACTCGCAGAACAGCATTTCATCGTTATCGGCGATTTCCTGAAGAATTTGCCGATCAGGATGCGGCTCCTGACCGGACACATGCGGAAGAAGGAGCGTGAGGCCGCACTCTACGAGATCTCAAACGGTGAAGCGGACATCGTTGTCGGCACGCACGCCATCATTCAGGAGGAGGTCAGGTTTCACAAGCTGGCCTTTGCAGTTGTCGATGAGCAGCACAAGTTCGGCGTAGTGCAGCGCGCAAAACTGCTCGAAAAGGGGATAGATGGCACTGTGCCCCATTTCCTCGTTATGACCGCAACGCCGATCCCGAGGACGCTCGCCATGACGATTTACGGCGATCTGGATGTCTCCGTGCTCGATGAGAAGCCGCCGGGCAGGGGCAAGATCGTTACAAAACACCGCACGGAGGAGAAACGAGCCGACATCTACCGCTGGCTGTTCGAGCGCGTTCAAAACGGCGATCAGGCGTATGTCGTTGCCCCGCTGATAGAAAAATCGGAGAAGCTTGAGGTCAGAGCGGTTGAGGAGCTGTTCGAGGAGCTCAAATCGATGGCTCCTGAGGGCGTCAAAATCGGGTTGATACACGGGCGGATGAAAAAGGATGAGCGCCAGTTTGTCATGCAGGCGTTCAGGGACGGCCAGTTCCACATCCTTGTGGCCACGACGGTCATCGAGGTCGGAATTGATGTGAAAAACGCCACCATCATGGTCATCGAGCATGCCGAGAGGTTCGGCCTCGCACAGCTGCACCAGCTCAGAGGCAGGATCGGCAGGGGCGAAAAGACATCCTATTGCATAGTTGTTACCCCGAAAAACATAAGTGAGGACGCCCGAAAGAGGATTCGCGCATTTGTCAGCACGACGGACGGCTTCAAACTCGCAGAATACGACCTCCAGATCAGGGGGCCGGGCGAGCTCTACGGCACAAGGCAGCACGGGATACCGGATTTCAGAATCGTTGACCTCGTGAGGGATCAGTTCGTGATGTCGATCGCCAGACAGGATGCGCGCGATATCCTCAGGGTTGACCCTCGCCTCCAGAAACCGCAACATCAAATCATCAGAAAGCATTTCAGGATTTTAAAAGAAAAGGAGGTGTCTTATGTTGTGGCGTAATGCAAAGAAAATGATGCTCCTTTCCCTGCTGGGATTTGTGCTTGTGGCAGGATGCAAGCGCGAGAAAACGCCAAATGGCGGGGTCGAATTTGAGCGGTATGGCATGGGTGATGTGCGGGATGTCGTGATTGTATCCGACAGCGCTGGGCGCGATGTCGCCATGTATCTGGCGTCGTTCCTCTCCATCGACACATTCTACACGCCACATCCTGAACCGCTTTTCTTCGTTCGGGTTGTCGATATCGCCACATATCAGGATTCGTTGAGGGGGTTCCGAAACACCATCGTGCTTGCGACGGACGGCTCGGCCTCGCTCAACCTCTTTAAGGAGGCGTTTGGCGGCTCGGTCAAATACGGCATCCGTTCGCGCAAAGAGGCGCTCACAGAAGGCGGCTACATGGTCGGGATTTACGAGCCTGATCTGGCTGTTCTGAAGAAGGTCATAGACGATTCCGCTTTCGTCATAAGGAATAACCTGCTTGCAAGGATTTACGACCAGTATCGCCACATGGAGTATTTTGCAGGTGTCAGGAAGGACATACCGAAAGAGCTTGCGAAAAAATACGGTTTCACGCTCGAACTCCCCAACGGATACGCTTATGCGGTTCAGGACACCGACTTTGTGTGCCTCGCCAAGCACTATCCCGACAGGTTCATGTTCTTCTACATCTCAGATCACAAGAGGTCGCTTGACCCCGACTCCCTCATGGCGCTCAGGGATTCGTTGACCAGAAAGTATTACGACGGCGATTACATCCTGAGAAACCTGTGCGTGGTCGAGGCGGATACCTTCCTCGGGCACAACGCCGTCCGTGTCACAGGCCCGTGGCAGAACGATTCGACGGTGATGGGCGGCCCGTTCCGCTTCTACGCCTTCAACGCAAACAACAGGTTCTACATGGTCGATGTGGCCCTCTATGCGCCGGACAAGATTTACAAGCTCGGCTACATCATGCGCATGGAGACGGTCATAAGGACGAT
>JALVZN010000038.1 GCA_027037615.1 Caldifarciminota bacterium
GCCATCATCCATGCACATCCGCCGTTCCTGACGGCCTACTCATTTCAGATGCCGCGCGAATACGAGCCACAGCTCCCCGAAGTTAAGGACTACATCGGCCCGCTCGGATTTGTGCCGTATCGGCCGGCCGGGTCAAGGGAGCTTGCGGAATTCGTCAAGGAAAAAGCACCAGACCACAATGTCCTTATCCTCCAGAAACATGGCGTCGTATGCTTCGGAAAATCCCTGTTCGAGGCCTTTAACGCCCTCGAAAGGGTTGAATTCGAGTTCAAAATCAAGGGTCTGAGGACGCTGTTCAGATGATCACACTGCTCGCCTCGACACTCATATCCCTGTCAGTCATGAACATCTCGCGATTTGACGATGTGCATTCGCTCAGCCTCAATTTCGACAGGTTATATGTCGGCTCAAGCGGCGGCATAGTCATCTACGACATCGTGACAGACGAAATCGTCGCAACGCTCATCGGCTACAATGTGGAGCTGGCAACTCCGGACCCGATGTCAAACGATGTGTATTTTGTGGCCGAAGGCGGGCTTTATCGCTGGTATCCGAAGTTTTCGATGGGTGTGGACTTCATCGGCGTGGTCGGCATGCCAACATCGCTCGGCGTGGGCAGGGATTCAATCTATCTCGAATACAACGGCGCTTTCAAAGCCACATCAAAATTCATCTTCAGTTTGAAGCCGTCATCGGGACCACACGGGACGGTTCAGTGGTCGGGCGCTGTGGTCGAGATCGACAGGCGCAGCGATGAGGCCACTTTTCTAATTCCGTTCTCTGAGGCCGTTCCGGGCATGGGATTTGTCCATTACACGGTGATCTATCGGGGCGGCGGTCGCATCTGGGTCGGCACCGATGGCGATGGCGTGCGGGAATATCGGGAATTCGATTACGGGTTTGTGAAAAAATTGAAGTTCGGTATCGCATCGAGCGATGTCGCATCCATCGAATTTGATGGCGATACAATATGGCTCGGCGGTTACGGCGGGATTACTAAGATTTACGGCCGAAATCGCCAGTTTTTCACGCCTCGAGGCACAATCGCAATGCGGTGCGACTCGATCGTGGACATCGTGGTCGCCAATGACGGAGATGTCTGGTTCGCAACCGATTGCAACATAATGCATTTCTCATCCGGAATGTTCTGGGGCTACAACCCGCTTTACGAGCCAACCTGCATCTATGCGACCGATGATGGATTGCTCATCGGCACGGAGCGCGGCCTGTTTGAGCTCGATTTTCAGGACGGGACCATCTCACGCAAAGGGTGGAACATTACGGCGCCGATTAAGGCGATAGATGGGCCGAACAGCAGGAACCTCATGGTGCTGACATCGTTTGGCACATACTGGGTGGACGATTCCGGCGCACACAGGGTGGCCGATCCCAGAGGCTGGTTGAGCGGCATCGGGATGGCGGAAAAGTGGCTCGCCGATACCGGATTCGTGGTGACATCCGACGGATTCCTGATAATCACGGACTCCACAATCGACTATTACGATCCGATATTCCCTGCCAGCAGGACGCCTGTCTATGACATTGAAGTAACAGATTACAGGGTCTGGTTTGCGACGAGGGATGGGCTTTTCTATTTTGACCGAGATACGAAGATGTGGGGCAAGTTTTTCGCCTCAAGCAGGTTCCCTCAGTGCCAGGTGTATGCCGTCAGGGCCAGGAAAGACACGATTTTTGTCGGCACAGCAGAGGGACTTTCGATAATAACAGATTGGAGGGAACGATGAGAATTCTAACGATGGGCATCGCCGCAATCATAGCTCTGTCAGCATCAAAACCCAAACAGCTGGACTACGAGATATTTTCGGACAACGCTAAGGTGGGCGTAGCACGCTATTATGTGACTGACAACTACATCAACGGGGTAAAATACTACGCATATCTCGGCAAAACGGTGATCGATTCGGTCAGCGGAATGCTGGACGAAAGGTTCAGGCCTGTCAGGACACATCGGCATGAGCTTGTGGATCTGAAGTTTCGCGGCTCATGGGACTATTCATCCGACGCCTATTACCTCGAGGATGAGATACAGATTTCCCTTGGGAACGAGGACACGACAATTCATCTCGATGAAAAACTGCCGATAGTGGACTTCGACCTGCTGCTGTTCCAGCTGCCGCGCATATTTCCCCGACTGAAAAGCGGTGATTCGGCCGCATTCTACCTCGTTTTGCCGATGGGTAAGCGGGTCGAGCGGTGCGTCGCAAAAGTGGGCAAGGGCGAAATCGTGTATTTCGGGGGCGATACGCTGGCCACCTTGCGGATTTATTTCACAAGGCCGGGCTACAAATCGCCGATCAGCCTGTGGATCACCCCTGACCTGACCCCGATTCGATACTACGATGCCGCTTCGGGCTACCAGATGTTTTTAGTGATGCCGCAGCAGCCCGCAAAGCCTCAAGATTTCGATCGGAGTGGAAGCGGATCCGATAGTAAATCTCGATAAATCTTTCGAGAGCAGGGTCTTCAATGCTTCTGGCGAACTCAAGCGGCGTCTCCGACGGCTTTTTCCTGCGGTAGAGCCGTTCATACCTGTGGATGACAGACCGGTAAATCCTGAGGTATTCGGGAGTTTTGATGCTTTTCACAATGAAAACCGCAAGCCGCCACAACGATATGACGAACCCGATGAGGAGCACCAGGAGGACGAGCGACCTGAAGTTGAGCGAAAACCTGCCGGAAAACATGCCAAACAGGGGGGTAAACAGGTTGCGCTGCCTTTCAAATGTGTAGTTGACCACATCGCCATACCACACAATTTTTATGTAGTCGATGTAGTTCTCTAACTTCCTTTTCAGTGAGGCGATGAAGCTGCGTCCCGGCGATACGGTCTCGACGAACGGGGTTGGATCGAGCCTGAGCCATATCGAATCGCCGATCACCGCCTCAACCCACATGTGCGCCATTTTGCTGCGCACGATGTAATATTTGCCGTAATTGTTCCACTCGCCGCCGCGAAACCCACCGACTGCCCGCGACGGGATGCCCATCTCACGCAAAATCAGGACGGCAGCCGTGGCAAAATACTCGCAATAACCGGCCTTTGCCCTGAAAAACGGATCGAGCGGGTCCTCGCCAGGCCTCGTGCGGTAAAATCGTAGCGTGTAGCGGAAATTGTCCCGAAAATAACTCTCCACGGCCTGTACCCTCTCTAAATCGGTTGCGTAACGGGATTTGATCTCATTCGCTATCCTCAAGATCTCGGGATGAACCTTCGACGGCAGCTGGAGATAGAAACTCGTATCGACATCCCATGTGCGGATGGGAACAAGTTCGGAGTAAGTCTGGTAAATCAAACGACTTGAGCCTCGCCTCGAATACTGAATTGAGTAGTCCTTCGAGACCCTAAATGTCAGCTCAAAGCCGGGCTTTGATATGAATTCAACAGGATGGTCAAGCGTGTAGAGTATCTTTGAGGTAGTCGGTTCGAGGTAGTAGGTCACCCTGACGGACGGCACATTTTGGTGTTTTTGTTCGAGGAAGAAATGGAATCCGCGAACCGGCAGTCGAATCAACCGATTGTCCCACGCATACCCATCGTAAAAGTCATAAGTCACGCTGCGCCAATAAAGCAAATCTTCGGAAACGGGATGATCGGGCACAGCCCTGAACACCACGCTGTTGTCCTCGATAAGCTCGCCGACATATCCAAGTCTGACATCCTCAGGAAAACCGCGATTTTGTTTCAGGTCAACGAAATTGCCAGTAAAGAATGAGAACGGGGTTCGTGGCATCAGCAGGAAGAAACCGGCCGCCAGAATCATGGAAAAGATCGGGGTCAGCGATATTATGACCGTGAACGGACGGAGTTCACGCCATGTGACAGGCCCGTCTCCCATCTCGTCGGAGATGTTGATGATGGCGAAAACGAGTGCCGATGAGATGAAGAACACCAGAATCGCAACGGCGAAAATGAGGTCGATCGT
The DNA here is from genome assembly GCA_027037615.1 of Caldifarciminota bacterium. Lineage (GTDB taxonomy): Bacteria > Hydrothermota > Hydrothermia > B15-G9 > B15-G9 > WGAI01. Next base: position 3,945 of record JALVZN010000038.1, read on the forward strand.
GAACACAGCGCCCATCAGCAGGTTGAACAGCCCGATAACCATGATCTGGATTATATCCATTATTCGTTTGGGGCTCAAAATCTTAGCCGTCTCAAGCATGAGCAGCAGGTTCAGCAGGGTGTAGATGGAGAAGTTGATGAAAACGGTATAAATCGTCGCTGCCAGTAGGATTGGCGTGAAAATGT
>JALVZN010000039.1 GCA_027037615.1 Caldifarciminota bacterium
TGCTGCCTTCGCCCTGGACTGAGATATAGTCAACTCCCATGTGGAATGTAAATCTGCCATAGACCATTGTGCCAGCGGCCATTGTGCCAGTGGGCGATGTCGGTAATCCTCCGCCGAGATTGAACATCCCGTAGATGTCACCTTCGAGGTAGTTTTCGCCGCGGTTATACACCAGCCTTGAATAAGCGTCCATTTCCACACCGTTTAAGATGCTCTTGAATTCATAGCGTCCTTCGATGATCAGTTTCGATACGGTCGGTGATATCGCCAGTGTCAACCGACCAGTGGCTCCAGATGAGACGATTACCGTGGAGACAGCCGACCCCGTTATCGAGCCGCCGATGACAATCCGCTTCAGCTCATCTCCCTTTATGAAAGCGCAACCCCAGATGTCCCTTATTGCCGTCACAGCTGTTGCACCCATGTCAACCGTAGTCACATGAGCGGAATCCGCTATGCAGAGCCGCGTCCCCTCGCTCTTGAGATCTCCAGCCATGTAGAGGCTCCTGTCGAGATACTGGATCGAGAACTGACCGGCACCGAGAAAACCGTATTGTTTCGCGACATTGTAAGTCACACTGTCCAGATTGAAGTCCGCAAGTCCGTTGCCCCATCTCCGTCTGAGACCGAAAACCGCCGGTGAATCGATCCTCACATTCCTGCCGTAATATGGCTTTGCTGTGTGAGTCGTGTCCTTGTAATCGAACACCGTAACCAGCGTGTCCGACTGGCCGAAAAAGTCGAAATGTATGTAAGACCTGACAACAAGTGCGCCCAATTTGTCATGTGGACGGTATTGCGAAAGGCCCGCTGAATCGAGAGTTATGGCGAACCCATCGAACTTCTGATATGCCGAATTTTGGTTGAAATCCATCCTCTTCAGGTTTCCATCGGCAGCTATTTCGGACCAGATGATGTTGAACGGGCTGCTGAAGTGGACATTTTCGGAAATGCTTGCGTTTGTGAAGATGGCCTCGCCGCTCCGTATGCTCAGGTAGCCTGTCTTGCAGTCCATTGCGACGCCCCAGTAAGCGAGCGTTTCCGGCTGCTCGAAATGGATTTTGCCGCCGATGAATTCAGCCGTCGAGGTGATGTTCATGTGTCTGAACTTGAAGCCGATGGCGGTCGGGTATGGTATTTGGTCAACGATGCCGTCAAATCGAGCGTCAAATGTCGAGTTTCCGGCAAATTCGATGTAGAAATCCATGCTGTCGCGCTGATTGACATTGAACCTGATGTTGAAGGTGGAATCCGATTTGTAGCCCGGCTTGCCCGGCCTGCCAAATTCGCCTGCGAAATAGGATCCACCCTTTTCCCCAATGTAAATTCTGCCTGTAAATCCCTGTTCATCTAATACCAACCAGCCGGCCATCACATCGTGCTTGATGTCCATCGGATCTTTTAAGTCCGGAGTGTAGATGAACAGCGTATCTTCATGTCTGATCCTCAAGACCATGCCCACGAGCGTGTCAAGATGCGGATACAGAGTGAAGGAATCGCCCTTTGCGAGGAGGTAATACTGCCGCGGCTCGCCAGTAAACCTGAGGTTTACATCACGCTTGTGGAACAACTTGAATTGTCCCCATGAGATATATTGGCTCGACAGGTGTGCCGACCCCGCGAATGTGAGCGTGGAATCGACGGACAGCGAATCGAACTCAGCAGCGAGCGTGTCTCCTCCTTCGTCCTGCACGCCATTTACACCGTATGGCATTTTGACTGAGCCGCTTATGTGCCCACTTTTCACATCGCAATGTTGTATTTCCAGACTGCCATCGTTGAGGCTGAACTTGAAGCCGTAAGGTGAGATGGTAGTGAACTCCCACGGGTTGACGAGATCTTCGAGTGTCACGCTCAGGCCTGAATCCGTCAGCACGGCCATTGAGAACGAGTATTCGCCGTAAAGGTAGCCTGTGTTCGAGTATTTCATTTCGGGGCGCTCGATGGTGTTCCCGCCGTAGAAAATGACCCCGCGCCACACTTCCAGACCGGGTATGCCGTTTATTATCGGCCCTGTGGGACCGGGTAATGTCAGGTTGCCCGGAGAAAGATGTGGAACTGTGCCTGGATTTATGACCCTGCCGGGGAATGGTGTAAGCGAACCGCTTCCTGAGCCACCTCCTGAGCCGCCTCCGGAACCGCCGGAGCTGCTTCCTGTGGTATCGCCGCCTGTGCTGGAGCCCGATGACAGCGCCCGCGCAGCCATGTCGATCAGGATGTCTCCTGTCGGCCTGAAATAGATGTCCAGATCCGCCATCCTGAACGGTTCAAGGGTTGAGCCGTCAATCCTCTGCATGAATGCGCCGTCGGTATCTATAACTGCCTGGAACGGGCCGAGCTGCCATGGCTCGGAGCTGCCCGTGTCGTAGAGGCATGGATGTGTCATGTAGAGCTGGGCTGTGGCCGAATCTGGGGTAAGTGTCACGCTGCTTATGTGAAGCTTAAATCCAGCGACCGTTATCTGTATCGGCGATGACATGTTTGATGTTGCCATGCCACGCGTTATGACGAGCGTGTCGCCGTGTCGCGTTCCGCCCACAAGTCCCGTGAAATCCACATCGAAGCCCACTCTGCTGCCGGTGCTTTCGTCGTAGAAGAACGACCTGCCTGAGCCGCTGAGAGAGCTTATCCTCGAACCGGCATCGAACGAGCTGACGGAGACGATGAAGTTACCGATCTTGAGCGTGTGAGGCAGCCTCGGCGTAAGCGTCCTGCCGCCAACGACAAACACCCATGTCTCGCTCATTCCGTTGTTCTGACCGATAGGGTTGCCTGCCTCATCGATAGCCTGCACGGCCCACAGATACCTTGCGCCCACCTCCAAACTCCGCCTCCTAAATGGCAGCATATACATCGTGGATGACACCACATCGTCGATCACAGGAGGTCGGCGAAGCGCCATCTTGATGTTATCGCGCGGATAGACCCGCCACACCCTTATCCGATAGCGAGGGACCGTCGGCGGATATGTCCTGACAGGAGTCCATCTGAATGTGAGATTTCTCAACGATACGGTGTCCCTGTCTCCGGGTGCGATAAGATGGGGTGGGGACGGGGATATTATCTCGAATGAGGCGCATTGTTGTGCTGATGGCCTGCTGGTTCCCATCTCAAAAACGGAGACGCATATCTCGTAATTGTCGGCCGGCAAGGAGCCTGTCCTTGCTAAAATCCGCCTGAATTTTTCCGAAAAATCGACATTGTCCCAGTCCACCATCCTTGAGTTATCGATGGGCACAGGCACGCCGGAAGTGAAAGTTATCGGATTTGACTGTCCCGTAAGTATTTGCCCGGCTCTGGCGCCCCTTATTTCCGCCCTCAGGAAAGCGGTTTTGTTCCCGGGCCCCTGATATGTGACCGTCAGCGAGACTATACCGGGCAATTTCCTCCACTCGCTTATCCTGCGCGGAGGATGGGGATTAACGAAAAGGTTAATCCTCCATTGCGCCGACAAACTGCTTGTCATCAAAATGATAAGCCCTATAAATCTTAGTTTTCTGCCCATAGTTTGGTCCTCCCATGTTGACTCTCCACCATCAGGTGGTCGTTATCGTCCTTTGACGGTGCGACCGTCAGGATGTCCTTCGGAACAAGGACGAGGTGTGCCGATGGACGCCTGTTGAGATCTCCGTCTTCGTATTCCTCATAGGTCACAGTTATGTTCTGCGGCAACGATGAGCTCAGTTTCAGCTTGCCGTCAGGTGTTATGCCTGCGAGGAGGGAGCCGCCTTCGGTCATGATCTCAGGCTTTATCGTGAAGGTGTTTATGTGCTTCGGCGAGATCACTTTGTGGATGTCTATGACATACTGTGCGTTATCACTGGACGATGTTATCTCGACCTGAATTGCTCCGCTCTTCAAGCCGGACACCGAGATCAGCTCATCGCCGCTTGTGCCGCTCGCCTGTATCCTCGCAACTCCCCCGTTGCCTGCAATCAATATCTCGTATGAGCCGTCGCTCTTGAGTTTCAGCCTGTAATTGCCGTCCGTCGGATTGTTTAGCAGATAAAAATGGTGGGTGCTGTCCGATGAGAAGAAATCCATCGGGAACAACATGGTCTTATCGGCAGTTTCGCCTTCTGCTTCCACATCCGTTATATCGCATCCGTTCACAACTATTTTTGTCA
>JALVZN010000040.1 GCA_027037615.1 Caldifarciminota bacterium
GTTGATGTCTTCAGGGAGCTGGATTTGCTTTACGACAGGCCGTTCGGACACGAGCTGCAGGTCATCGGTGTAGAACTTTATCTCCATTGACCCGATCTCCACATCGATGCCTGTGACTTCCTTAATCTTACGCGCGAGCCGTTCGGCGATCGGCACACCCCGCCTCATGATCCCAACAAGAACCAGCCTGTCAAGATCTTCGTGCTCAATGATTTCCATTGCCAGCCTGTCGATGGATTTCCTGATTGCATCCTCTTCCATAAGGATGTAATCGAGCTTAAGGTTGCTCATTGTGCATCCTCCTCGCGGAATTGTTTGACGAACAGGAGAGCCGCCTTTCTTGCGGTGCGACGCACCCTTCCAATGTAGGCAGCCCTTTCGGAGACCGACAACGCGCCACGCGCGTCCAATATGTTGAAGGCATGGGATTGCTTTATGACGAAATCGTATCCCGGATACAGGAGGCCTTTATCTAACAGCCTGTGCGCTTCTTCTTCGTATTTTTTGAAAAGCTCGAAGTAGAAGTTAACATCGGCCTCCTCGTAATTGTAAACCGAGAACTCATACTCAAATTGGCGGTAGATGTCGCCCCATGTTATCCCTTCTGCCCACACGATGTCGAAAATGGAATCAACATCCTGCACATACATCGCTATTCGTTCAAGTCCGTATGTGATTTCGGCGGGGATGAGGTCGAGATCCACGCCACCTGTCTGCTGGAAATATGTAAACTGTGTTATTTCAAGGCCGTCCAGCCACACCTCCCAGCCGAGCCCCCACGCTCCGAGCGTCGGCGATTCCCAGTCATCTTCGACAAACCGTATGTCGTGCTTTTCGATGTCTATCCCAAGCACTTTCAATGAGTTGAGGTATATCTCCTGCACATTTTCAGGTGCCGGTTTCAGGATAACCTGATACTGATGGAACTGCTGGACGCGATTGGGGTTTTCGGCGTATCGCCCATCTTTCGGCCGTCTTGAAGGCTCCACATAGGCAGCTTTCCACGGCAGAGGACCGAGGACTCGCAGAAAGGTCGCTGGATTGAATGTCCCTGCTCCAACCTCTGAATTGTAAGGCTGCAGGATCACGCAGCCTTGATCAGCCCAGTATCGTTGAAGTCTTAAGATAAGTTCTCCGAAGGTCAACATGGTTTTGAGTATAAATTGAGTTCCCTTTTAGCTCAATATCGGTTATCACTCATCTAAAATGTTACTGAAATGAAACCGCCCACCAAATGATAATGTTACCAAAATGGAGGTAAAGTATGAACCACAAGCTGCCTATGAACTTCTTTGAGAGGCGCAAATATTTGCTCCCGATGAGACCTCGCTACAAAAAGGAACATATCCCCTCAACGAGATGCAACAGGTCACAGGTCTCCACCGTAAATCAATCATCCGCCTGATGAATGCTCCTTCTCTCACCACTGAGCGCAAACCTCGCGCTCGTGAGAGGAGCCCGGTCTATGGTGCAATGGTTTAAAATGCTGTCTGTATAGTAGCCAAAGCTCTCGATTACCCAGCTGCAGAACGGTTAAAACCATCTTTCATCTATGAAGTTCGCAAGCTTCTGAGATATGAAATATGGTGCTTATCCAGCTACCCCCACTTCTGGATAGGCGTAAAAACTCTATTCCATTGACCCCGAAAAGCTGGAGTTATTGAAAAGGCTGCGGGCCGAGACAAATTCGTTTAGACCTCCGTGAAGAGATCTACAAGCTTAAGAGAACTTTACACATTGCCTGTAGCTAAACATGGGGTTAGTGAAGACATCCGCCGAACTTTAAACCTACCTAGTAGAATTGCCTAAGGAGTTACTCTTTGTTCGGTAGTGAAAAAATCAAATGGAAGTTGACATTTTACAGGTAACTTTTACAGGTAACACTTTCATTTGGCTTGGCATGTATCTATGTTCATCAGCTGGTGTATCCGATAAAGAGTCGCCCTTATCCCCGGCACTGGCTTCCGCATCTATCAATCGTTTAAATCGCGCAGCTAAATAAATTTACCCCGAACGAGCCCATTGATGAAAAATAACCTAAATAACTGGAGCAACCATGATTATGGCTGCTTCACCGTCCGGGGCATAGTAGTTTTCTATTCTCCTCAGAGCGGAAAAGCCAAACTTGCGGTAGAGATTGATGGCGTCCACATTTGACGCTCGGACTTCGAGATACAGAATTTCGGCTTCCGACTCTTTTGCCACCTCAAAAGCCTTGCGCATCAAAGCGCTGCCTATGCCGCATCTTCTCACATCCCTGCGGACGGCGATGTTCAGGATATGAACCGCAGGGCTTTCAAGTCGCGTCACAAGGTATCCGAGGACATTCCCTTGAGGGTCAAGGGCGACGAAACTTCTGGACACTGACAGGGTCAGCTCGGCTCTGAAAGCTTGTTCTGTCCACGGCATCTTAAAGGTGCTATTTTCTATCTCCAAAATCTGTGGGATATGGGCCTTCTCCATCTTTCGGATTTCAAAGCTTTGCGGGCAATTGGAAGGCATGGCTAAAGGTGGGAGGTGGCGGGCGGCTTCGCCGCCCGCCACAAAAACGGCAGCGCTTAAGCTTAGCGAACCACCGTTATCTTTCTCACAAAGGATCTGCCATCAGCGTTTATCTTCAGGAAGTAAACGCCGGACTTCAGAGGCGCATTCAGGGAGATGCTCCTGTTGCCGGCCTCAAGTGCGATGTTGTTCCTGCTCAACATTCTGCCAGCCACATCGTAAAGCGAGACATCCACGCTTGCAGCGTGTGGCAGCGAAAGCGCAATGTTGATGTTTCCGTTGGTGAGCGTGTTCACGCCGATGAGGTGTGGCCTCGGACCTGGAACCGTGCTCCCCTCCTCTATCGACTGCACCACGGTTATGTCCTCATCGCCTCTCGGCTCAATCTCATAAGCGCCACGATAACTGACGACGCCTGTGACATTTATCACATCGCCGGTGTCGGGCTGGTAGGTGTATGCGCCCATGTTGCCAACACGGCAGATGCCTGAACCGTCGTCTATCTCGAAGTAGTTGGTCTGAATCCCGACGACCGTCGCGCTATCCACATGCACAAGGACGCCCTCATAAGGCTCGCCTGTGGTATCGGAAAGCACTCCGGTGGTGAGGGTTATCGGGTCTGGCACAGGGTTACCGGAGCTCGCAATCTCAAAATAGACGATGTTTTTGAGCTCGGTCATGAGGTTGTATTCTGCGACCTCAGCAACAACGACGATGGAATCGCCGAGCGTGGGCTCGTTCACCCTGTCATACACCTGAATGCCGCTCCACGGGCCGCCTTCAGGCTCCTCTATGTAGTACCACGGAAATGCGGAGGAGTCAGCCGTTACTATGCCGGTGACGGTATAAACATTCCCCGCATGAATTGACTGGCCGCTGGTATCCATTTCGGACTGAATGACATGAATGGGCACAAACGCGCCGTAGAACTTAGTCGAGTCCGTACCCTGAAGCGCTGCGCCGGATGTGTCCTGAACATCGCTCACATAAAGCCAGTATCCCTCGGCGGATGTCTGCTCGGAGGTTCCAAGATGCACGAGCCTCAGGTTTTCAGGATCAGCTGTTGCGGAGTTGACCGTCAGGCCCGGTATGTCGTATTTCGTGGGGTCGCTGACTGAAGCGGCATCCATCGGCTTCGTGAAGATCACATCAACCGTGGTCGGGCTTGTGGCATAGGCCATAGAGAGATGCGGGTTAAGAGGAATGACATCATCATCACTGCGCGGGTTTATCACATGGGCACCGTAGTAAACATTGACGCACCCCGTAATGGTTATCATGTCGCCGACCACCGGGTTGTAATGGCTATTGCCCTGACGGGCTTTGGCGTATCCAGTGCCGTCGGTTATGGTGAACCTTCCGCGGTTGTCCATGCTATCGGTCACAAACGCATTTTCGATGGTGACAAGCACGCCCTCGTAAGCCTCAAGTGTATCATCGCTTGCAGCGTTGTCGTCCAATTTGCTTGCAGGGATGGTGTCAGGCCCCGGAATCGGCCGTCCCGTGGCAACAATCTGGATGTCCGCCGTCGAAAAGATCCTTATCTCCGTGTTCCCAAAATACTCATACACATCGCCGGTTATGACCACGCTGTCGCCGGGGTTGACCGTAACCACCGA
>JALVZN010000041.1:0-5625 GCA_027037615.1 Caldifarciminota bacterium
CTGTATCGGTGATGAGCCGCGCAGAGTAGCCTGAAGAGGCACTGTAAGAGTTATACATAGCGACATAGGAGCCACCGTGGGCATTGTAACCGCCCGGATTATTAGTTCCCTGATACTTTTGCCATACATAATCTCCATTGACAGCTATATTTTGCCATTCTGAAGGTGGAAAGGTGCTACCTTCGAAACCTTCCTGCAACAAGGTAGTCGCGCCGAGACGGAGAGCGACAACCACCATGGCCGCTATTACTTTACACATAGACTTTTTACACATTATTAACCACCTCCCTATCGGTCGGGACAACCGACCGGTCTCGTTTGTATCCACAAATATCTTTCACGCTATCTACATGGCTTGACCCGTCAGCGAAATGTTTGTTCTCTTTACAAATTCCGCTCATCATTTTCCCTTTCTTCTCTCTTCTTATCTGTATTGATTTTAACTATCTCCCTGAATTCATAACTGAGAAGTCTGAAATTTTTATCAAACAGAAACTCCTCAATGCCGCGATTTGGTGGCACTGTGAATTTGACAAACATCAGATGTAGCCTTCTAAATAGCTTTTCATCCATCATTATCTTTCTCCAGGTTAACTGAGTTAAAACCTTAGTTGTCAATGACAATATCCTGACACATCTGTCACATGATCTCCTGCCTCGAAATGCTATCTCACTGTCAAGTCTCATACAAGGTATCAAAATTGATACCTTTTGAGGCGATTTTGACATGTTTCAATAAATTTCGGTCACATAAGGGCAGGCTGGGACATGGGACTTTCAGGGTGGAGTGGTGCTGAAAGCCGCTTCTCCCTAAGGAGGGCAAAAAAGGGGCTTAGATTATTTGGAATACCTTGGTAAGCAACTCTGCTCTGCGCTGTATTCCAACCTTTTTGTAGATGGATCTGACTATCTTGCGGATAGCGTGGATGCTTGTTTTTCTTTCGAGGGCTATTTCACGCAGGTCAAGGCCTTTGACCAACCCCTTTAAGACGAATTCCTCCGCCGGGGTAAGGTTGTATTTGACAACTAAGTTGTTGATCAGATACTCAAAAGCGTAGTTGGGCATCTCTTCTTTCAAGCTCATGCAACCTATAAGCCGCATTGCTATAAGAAGATAAGGCTTTAGCATCGACATTCTGCGCTTTTCAATTCTGGTGAACTTCTTTTTTCTGTGCAAACTTATGAACCCTATATAACGCCCACCTGCCACAAAGTTGAGTATGATCTCGTCATGCCCTTCAATCTCCATGCCGCCAAGCCTGACAAATTCGTTCAGGACTTCACGGGAGATCTGTTCAGGAGGGATGTATCGATGTTCCTCCGGCTCTATTTGTTTATGAACAGGGGGAGGGGCATCAACATTTTCCCTCGTCGGCACAAACTCAACCCGCATGTCTGCGGGAGCCGCTTCCTTCTGGGGGGGGAGTGGAGGAGAGCTAAAAACGATCACATACTCAGCGTCAAATAACTTATGCATCATTTCTTTAATCTTTATCATCATTTCATCGCTGGTGTTGCATTCAGAGATCTCTTTCCAATATTCGTATAGTCTCATTTTCCCACCCACCCGATTGATGTTGGAGTAAGCTTAAAGATAGTTACGGTTCTTATCAAGGGCAGCGAGGAGATTACTCAGAACATGGTTCAAAGAGGGAAGCTTAACAACCTCAAGCGATTTAGCGGCTCATGCGTGACAAATTTTTGCTTAAAAAGAGATTATCGGACATGCCCGGGAATTGTTGACACTCAGATTGAGCAACCTTATATTTTGCAAGCCCTTCAGGACTTAAAGGCGGAGGTGTTATGAAGATTAGATTTCCTAATGGAAAGGTGGTCGAGGGAGAGATCGGAAAAAAGATAATCGATTATGTCGGCAAAGACCGACGCTATCTCGTTGCCAGAATAGGCGATAAGCTGGTCGATCTTACATCAACGATAACCGAAGATGTCGATATCGAGATACTCGATTTTTCGTCCAGCGAAGGCAAACAGGTTTACTGGCATACATCGTCGCACATACTTGCGCAGGCGGTGAAAGAGCTGTTCCCTGAGGCCAAACTTGCAATAGGCCCGGCCATAGCAGAAGGTTTTTACTACGATTTTGACCTCGGTGGAAAAACATTCACACCTGAGGATCTCGATGCCATCGAAAAGAGGGCGCGCGAGATAATCAAACGAGACCTTCCGATCAGGCGCGAAGTGCTCAAAAAGGAAGATGCGATCGAGCTTTTCAAAGCGAGAGGCGAGACATACAAACTCGAACTCATAAGCGAGATCGAAGACGAGACCGTGTCCGTGTATTGGCAGGGCGATTTTGTTGACCTATGTCGTGGTCCGCATCTGCCATCGACCGGATATGTCAAACAGTTCAAGGTGTTGCATTCGTCATCGGCTTACTGGCGCGGCGATGAACACGGGCCTGTCCTTCAGCGCATTTACGGCATCTCGTTCCCGAAGAAATCCATGCTCGACGAATACCTCAAACGGATAGAGGAAGCCAAAAAGAGGGATCACAGGAAGCTCGGCAAGGAGCTGGAGCTCTTCTCGATAAACAACGACATTGGTCCCGGCCTCATACTCTGGCATCCAAACGGGGCAATGGTCAGGCATCTGATCGAGAGGTTCTGGATCGATGAACACCTGAAGCGCGGCTATCAGCTGGTTTACACGCCCCACATCGGAAGATCCCATCTGTGGAAGACTTCCGGTCATCTCGATTTCTATCGTGAAAACATGTATGCCCCGATGAAGATCGACGAGGAAGAGTATTTCATAAAGCCCATGAACTGCCCGTTCCACATCTACATCTACAAATCGAAGCTCAGGAGTTACCGCGATTTGCCCGTGCGGATGGCCGAATTGGGGACTGTCTATCGCTATGAGCGCTCAGGTGTGCTTCACGGATTGATGCGTGTCAGAGGGTTTACTCAGGACGACGCTCACATATTCGCTACGCCGGAACAGGTTGAGGACGAAATTCTTGGGGTGCTCGACCTTGCGTTCTACATGCTGCGCCGTTTCGGGTTTGAAGAATTCAACATCTATGTCTCGACGAGGCCTGAAAAATATGTGGGCGACAACGATATGTGGGATCTCGCCACAAATTCCCTCATCAAGGCTGTGGAACATCTCAATCTCTCTTACGATGTGGATGAGGGCGGCGGTGCGTTCTACGGCCCCAAGATCGACATCAAGATCAAAGATGCCATCGGTCGCGAATGGCAGTGCTCCACAATTCAGTTCGACTTCAATCTCCCGGAAAGATTTGATGTCACTTACAGGGACAAAGACGGCAAGGACAAGAGGCCATACATGATTCACAGAGCGCTCCTTGGTTCGATCGAGCGTTTCTTTGGGGTTCTTGTTGAACACTACGCAGGCAATTTCCCGATGTGGCTCGCACCTGTTCAAGCGATAGTGATGCCGATCACCGATGATCAGGCCGATTATGCGGTGGATGTCGCTGAACGCCTGAAGGCAGCAGGGTTCAGGGTTGAGGCGGATTTAAGAAACGAGAAAGTGGGTTACAAAATTGCAGAAGCTGAGAGGCGCAAAGTGCCCTACATGCTGATAATAGGGCGCAGGGAGAAGGAGTCAGGCACTGTGTCTCTGCGCAAGCATGGTGAAGGGGATCTTGGCACCTATTCACTGGATGAGATAATAAACAGGTTCCAAAAGGAGGTTTCATTTAACTAACATGCCGAGTCGCTACGCATACCAGCGTCGTCCCAGAAGGGACAGGGAGAAATACAGGGTAAATGAAAGGATCAGGGTGCCTGAAGTTAGGGTTGTAGGCCCTGACGGCAAACAGCTCGGAATAATGCGCACATCTGACGCACTCGACCTGGCATACTCGATGGGATTGGATTTGGTGGAAGTGGCACCTAACGAGCGTCCGCCTGTCGCTAAAATCATGGACTACGGAAAATTCAAATACCAGGAGAAGAAGAAAAGCAGGGAGGCCAAAAAGCACTCAAACGAACCGAAGGAGATCAGCGTTAGGCCGAGGATTGAAGACCATGACCTTCAGGTGAAGCTCAAAAAGATGCGTGAATTCCTGGAGGCTGGCCTGAAAGTGCGTGTGAAGATGATGTTTAGAGGCCGAGAGATGAAATACATCGGGCAGGGCGAGGAGGTTATGAAGCGGATAATCGATGAGCTATCGGACATATCGGTTGTCGATGTGCCCATAAAACGGGAAGGTCGGTTTATGACGATGATGTTGAGGTCAACCGTTAAAAAGAAGGGATAAGGACATCATGTAAAAGGCAAAAGCGGCGCTCATGACCTGTTCATGGGCGCCTTTTCGTTTGGAAACTCAGCAACTATACGCTCGTTCGCTTAGATTTGGATTTTGTCTGTGAGATTTCGCGGCTTTTTACCAAATTCTCCTCCATTACTACCTTGAAAAAATTCCAATTATTCATTATTAAATAAAAACACAGATTTTAGAATTGTAAAAACCATTTTGGGGAGGTGAGCGGAGATGTTAAAATTGACAGGAAAAGAAAAGGAAAAACTGAAAAGGCTTGCCAGATCTTCGGATTACCGACTTGCAAAACGAGCTCAAATTATACTTTTGAGAGCCGAAGGTAAATCTTACAATGAAATCGGAAGCGAACTCGGCATTCATTACAACACCGCCAAAAGGTGGATCAAAAGGTTTGAAAAGGACGGGATAAAAGGCCTTTACGACCAGCCCCGTCCGGGCAGACCTCGCGTATTCCCGGAAGAAATTGACCAGAAAATCCTCGAACTCATATCCAAAAGGCCAATCGACTATGGCATAGATGCCGAAAAATGGTCAGTATCTCTGATTAGAACCTACTTAATAGAGCACAGGATCGTCGAAAATATCTCAATTGGAAGGATTTACAGCTTCCTGAGGAAGAAAAACATAAGGCTAAGGTAGTAAGTAGCTGTTCGGAATGAGGGCTTTCATTCTGCTTGTTGGTGTTTTTGTGTAAGTCTGGTGTATAGGTTAAAATTTTGTCATGGCTACGAGAAAGAAAACAGGTCGATCCAATGCCTCCCGAAACCTTCTGGATCTCCTCCAGAAAAACGACAAGGTGTTGATGCTCATCGACGGCACATCGCTTGCCTATCGCGCATTCTTTGCGTTCGCTAAAAATCCTCTCAGGAACTCGAAAGGCGAGAACACATCTGCCCCGTTCGGTTTCACAAACTCGATAATCAAGCTTCTGAACGACTTTAACCCATCCCACATAGCCGTGGTTTTCGATGCGAAGGGGCCGACATTCCGTCATGAGAGCTTCAAATCCTACAAGGCAAACAGGCCGCAGATGCCCGCAGAGCTATCCATTGGGTTGCGCAGGATTAAAGAGATCGCCGACGCGCTTGGGATAAAAACATTTGAAGTGCCCGGAGTTGAGGCCGATGATGTCATCGCAACCATCGCCCGCAAAGCTGTCGAGGACGGGTTCAAAGTCATTCTTGTGACAAGCGATAAAGATATGCTTCAGCTTGTGAACGAAAGCGTGATAGCTGTTGACACGCGCCCCAAAGAGACCGTCGTTTACGACAGGAAAGCGGTCGAAGACAAGTTCGGCGTTCCGCCGGAGTTGATACCGGATTACCTTGCTTTGAGCGGAGACAGCATAGATA
>JALVZN010000041.1:5635-38833 GCA_027037615.1 Caldifarciminota bacterium
CAAAGGAGCTCATCCAACAGTTCGGTTCGCTGGAAGACATCTATCGGAATTTGAATTCGATAAAACGGACATCCACAAGGCGCTCGCTCGAACTGCACAGAGACAAGGCCTTTGGCTCGAAAACATTGACTGTTCTCAAAAAAGATGTCCCGATCGAAATCGATTGGGACGAATTCAAACGGCGAGAGCCTGAACGGGCGCGCCTGTTCGCCATATTCAGGGACCTCGAATTCACATCTCTCATGAAACAGGTGGCTTCCCAGCCGCCGAAGGTCGAAATTGTGAAGGCAGACGATTTCAAGCCGAAAGACGGGTTCGCTGTCGCTGTTAGGGAACGCAGTTTTCTTGTAGCTGAAGGCAAGAGCTCGAAAATTTTGAATATCCCCGTGAAATCAGCCCACTCCGATGACCTCTTTTCCGCCGCGAAACCGCTGCCCGATGGGCTTGTATCCGCACTTGGTGATCCAGATCGCAAGAAATGGGTGTTTTCGGCCAAGGAGCTTCACAGGAAGGGGATCGAAGAAAAGTTCGAGGTGCATGGCGTCGAGTTCGACATGTCGATAGCTGCATACCTCGTCGATCCAGCCAAGCCGGGATACGATCTCGAACGGCTCGCCCTCGAATACGCAGGGTTTAAACTCCATGACGACCCTCTGCTTCGGGGAGCGGATGAGCTGTTGGTTGTGCTGGAGACGCGCGAAATGCTCCTCGACGAGCTTGAGGAGAACGAACTCGGCAGGTTGTATCGCGAGATCGAACTGCCTTTGACGAAAGTGTTGGCTTACATGGAACACTATGGCGTGCCTGTGGATATCAAATTCCTCAAAGAACTTGGGACGGAGATCGAGCGGAAGATCGAAGATGTGCGGAAGAAAATCTTTGAGATCGCAGGCGAGCCCTTCAACCTGAACTCGCCCCGCCAACTCGCACATATCCTTTTCGAGAAGTTAGGCCTGCCGCCGATAAAACGCACCAAGACAGGTTACTCGACCAACGCAGAGGTGCTCGCAAAACTCGCCATGCAGCACGAACTCCCGAGACTGATTTTGGAATACAGAGAGCTGTTCAAGGTGAAATCCACTTACATCGACGCACTTATCCAGTCGGTTAACCCGAACACCGGCCGAATTCACCCGACATTTCATCAGACCGGCACGGTGACCGGCCGCCTATCATGCTCTGATCCAAACCTTCAGAACATCCCAATCCGATCCGACATAGGTCGAGAGCTCAGGCGCGCATTTGCGGCTCCCAGAGGCAAATTCATAGTATCAGCCGATTACTCTCAGATCGAGCTAAGGCTCCTTGCACACATCACAGGCGACGAGAACCTGATCAGGGCGTTCAAGGAAGGTGCAGACATCCATGCGGCCACGGCATCGGCCATATTCGGGAAGCCTCCTGAGATGGTGGATTCTCTGGAGCGGAGAAAAGCCAAGGTCGTGAATTTCGGCATAACTTACGGCATGAGCCCGTTCGGACTTGCGAAAGAGCTCAACATATCGCCTGAGGAGGCCGCTCTGATCATTTTCAACTACTTTGCGACATATCCCGGCGTCCAGAAGTGGATCGAGAGAACGCTTGAACAGGCCAGAATTAAGGGATATGTGACCACGATTTTCGGCCGCAGGCGATACATCCCTGAACTCAATGTGCCGAACCGTCAGGTCAGAGAGATGGCGGAACGCACAGCGATAAACGCTCCAATTCAGGGCTCAGCCGCTGACATCATCAAGAAGACGATGGTCGAGGTGCAGGAAGCAATTTTGTCCCAAAAGCTTAACTCGATGATGATCCTTCAGATACACGATGAGCTCCTGTTTGAAGTCCCTGAAAGTGAGATTGAAACCATGAAGCGTTTAATTCGTGAGATCATGGAAAATGTTGTGCAGCTGAAGGTTCCACTTGTCGTTGACATAGGCGTGGGCAGGAACTGGCTTGAGGCACACGAGTGAGACAAAACCCGCAATTGGGCCAAACTGAAAGCTTTATAATTTTGACATGGCACTGAAGATATACAACACGCTTGGCAGAGAGAAACAACCGTTTGTGCCGGTCAACGAAGGCCGGGTCGGTATGTATTTTTGCGGCATGACCGTGCAGGACAGGCCACATGTCGGCCACATGAGGGCATTCATAACCGGCGACATAATCCGCAGATATCTGGAATACAAGGGATTTGAGGTTACATACCTGACCAATTTCACAGATATCGACGATAAGATCATTGCGAGAGCGCATCGCGAAAACACTGACTGGCGCATGATAGCTGACCGCTACATCAACGAGTATTTTCAGGTGGCGGACGCGATGAACATCAAGCGCGCAACGCATTACCCACGCGCCACCATCCATGTTCAGGAGATAATCGAGATGATTCAGGCCATCCTGCAGAACGGACACGGCTATGTCACCTCCAACGGAAGCGTCTATTTCCATGTCCCATCTTTTCCTGAATACGGCAAGCTATCGGGCAAAAAACTCGAAGACCTGATCGCGGGCGCAAGGGTTGAGCCCGATCCTGAGAAGAGACATCCTGCGGATTTTGCACTCTGGAAGGCGTGGAAGGAAGGCGAGCCGTATTGGTATTCGCCATGGGGCATAGGCCGGCCGGGCTGGCACATCGAATGTTCCGCAATGACAACCCACTATCTCGGACAGCCGTTTGACATTCACGGCGGCGGTACCGACCTCATCTTCCCGCATCATGAAAACGAGATCGCACAGGCAGAGGCGGCTTACGGCAAGAAATTCGTCAACTACTGGGTGCACAACGGGCCGGTCAGGTTGAAAGGCGAAAAAATGTCGAAATCGACGGGGCTTTACTTTGCCGTCCTTGATGTGCTTCAGGACTATCATCCGAACGAGCTGCGCCTGTATCTCCTGAAAACACATTACAGGACGCCGATCGATTACTCCTTCGAGCGGCTCAACGAGGCAAAATCGGCATGGCAGAACTTCAGTTCGTTTTTCGGACAGTTGAACGAGCTGCCAGAACCGAACATGTCCAACCCTGAGGTTGCCAGGTGGATAAAGGAGTTCGAGGCGGCGATGGACGATGATTTCAACACGCCCAAAGCGCTCGCTGTGGCGTTCGAGCTTCTGGCGGAGGCACGGAAAAAGCTAAATCAGGGCGATAAATCCGCATCGGAACTGGCTGCTGCACTGTTGATAATTCTGAAAGTGCTCGGTTTCAAGGTGGAGAAAAGCGCAAGGAAGATGGAAGGCATCGTCGATGACCTCATTCAGCTCCTTGTCGAGGTCAGGGGCGAGCTCAGGAAAGAACGCAACTTTGCCCTGGCCGATAAGATCAGGGATCGCCTCGGTTCGCTTGGTGTGCTGTTAGAAGACACGCCTCAGGGCACCAGATACAGAATTGTTTGATGGATTGGAAGTCACAAAAGGGCGCCTACATCCTTTTCTTGAAAGTCAAAACCCACACGGAGATCGAAGTAGGCAGGATCGGGCATATCGAGCTCAATCCCGGGATTTACCTCTATGTCGGCAGCGCAATGGGCGGCTTCGGCAAAAGGCTCCCGCGATATTTGCGAGAAACGAGAAAAAAACACTGGCACATCGACTACCTGCTTGATGCGGCTGAACTTGTCGGGATACTGTTGTTTCCATCTAATGAGCCTATTGAGGACATAATCGCTGACCGTCTTGCAGGCACAGATGGGGTTCAACCGGTCGCTGACGGCTTTGGCGCCAGCGACTCCCGCAACAGGACACACCTGTTCAGAGTGACGAAACCGGATGAAAAACAACTCTAAGGATCTCTTACGCTGCTTATATCTTCACAAGCTGAAGTTTGATCTTCCCCTGCAACGCATCATTCAAAGTGTTGAGGAGTTCTATCGCCTTAATTCTATCTTCCATGGTGTCCACCTGGCTCGGAATTAGGAAGAATATGCTCACTGCTTTACCTTTGCCCTCTTCTTCCATTTTGGTCCTGTTTATCTGGCTCCCATGTCTCCCTCAATGCTTCCACATCTCCCTTTGTGTATTTGTTCTTGCGGCCACGATGGGGTCCGGATTGGAGTTGCCTGATGTGTATCTCCGCAATCGCCTTATTAGATACGACCTGTTAAAACCGGTTATCTCCTCGAGAGAGTCCAGTATGGCACTCTTCTCCTTCTTCGTGGCGTTACGATACTTCCTTGCCATCTTTGCCGGAACGTACATTGGAGGCTCTCCTTTCATGGGTGAGACCTCCTTCCTTTGGGTTTTTAAAGTGGATATTTTCCTGCCCGAAGGAAGGGGAGCTTAACATTTTCAAGCCTTTTTCGAATACCCCAATTTGTAGTTCCTCCTTTCCGTTTCGCGTACTTTTTTGTGATGCTTCTCGATCTATTGAAGTATCTCTGCATTGGTCTTAAAATTCGCAAAATGAGAATCACAATTTTTGTCATACTTATGTTTTCAAGTGGATTTTCGGGGACCATACCCATGAAAAAGGGGAATTTTGCGACAGGATGTTCCCATCCCGATAGTGAGGAACTTCAATGGCTTCGTAATTTTGATCTCATTCAGATTGGCGGTGTTGAAGACGAGTCACCGGACTCTGTGATAAATTGCCTTCATTCATCGGGTGTTAAGCTACTTAGCTATGAGTGGATGCCGGCAGGGTATCATTATACCGACGGCTCGCCAGATAACCCCTTTATGGCCTGGGTCTATCCACGTAGAGATTCGCTCACGCTCAACCCCAACGGCCCTTTCCCCCATTGCAGGGATGCCGGCTACAACTGGTGTGAGGATTATTACTATGATCTCGCTATACCTTCACTTGTCTCGAGACGAATTGATTATTTGATGACATCCATCAACAACTATGATGGTCTCTTTTTTGACTGGGCCAGTGGAGGTTTTATTGACGGTGAGGAATACACTCCAATGAGGGACACCTTTTACACCCGACATCCGGGGCTGGTTTATTCTGCTGTTGTTGGTGAATTTTATAGAAATCTAAAATCCGCTGATTCTTCAAAACTTATAATGACTAACCAGGGGTTTAGGAGATGTGAATACATATTGCCTGTAGTTGATTATGACATGACGGAAAGTTACGCCACTACATGCGAGTATTTTGGAGATGTTCTGTATATCGAAGGTATCGGCCTTCGGGAGGTGCCGAGAACGATCTATTATCCTGTGAGCGAGGATTATAGGACGGGTCACATTGAAGATCATATCCATTATCTCCATGTTCTGAAACTATGTGCTGATGATTATGGTGGGCCAAATTTCAAGAACTATGTGTATATGAACTACGCATCGCCCGATTTCGTGCCGACGGGGGATACTGTGAATGGTTACGCAGTTTATCGCCCTGAAATACCAAGAAACGCTATCTATTTTGCCTATGTTATACCGAAGCTCGTAAATTTTATGGTGTATACAGAAACACCATGGGATCACAGGTATGAGCGTGATAGTGTGTATTTTTATGATCTCGGAGAGCCATTGGGGAACTCCTATGATAGCCTTGGAGATCATGTTTTTGTCAGATATTACACGCGCGGTTTTGTTATAGCCGGAGAATGGCAGGACACGACACAGGTTCACCTTGAATCACCGTATATGCCCTCAAACATACCCTTCTATGATGTTTATGAACAGCAATGGGATACAACTGGAGTAAACAGTGTTGATTTCGTGGTCAGGCCGAAATATGACAGCCTTATAGGCAGAATGGCACCATCCGGGCGCATTTTCCTTTACGATATGGATTATAGTGGCATCGACGAATCAGGTATCCCATCCCTTTTAGTCAGAGATGAGCTTTATATAGGTTTTGAAGGAGTGAAAATGGTGGAACTTTTTGATATCTCGGGAAGAGTGGTATTTAAATCAAATGTGCCATTTGATAGGCGAGTTCCGATACCTTATAAATTAAGAAACGGCATATTTTTTGCTGAATTCCTTGGTAGCGACGGACGGGTAATTGCGAAGCGAAAAATAATAGTCATAAGATAAGCTTTTACTGTTCAAATGACATGAATTGTAATAAATGTTGCTATTTGCCATCACGGTGCTCATTAAGTATTAAGGAGGTGAGACAATGCGCAGATTTGCAATTAAGTTTGTAACGGTTGCCCTCGTTTTGGGAGTTAACGCCTTTGCTGACGGCGTGATCATCCCGGACATTCCCCTTGAAGAGACTTTCCAATTTAATTTCCGTCAGGATTTTTATTATGGGGCGCCTATCTATTTCAGCATGCCATACCACAGGGTAAAAGTTAATATAACCAACAATGTCGCACAGGTTAGCGTGATGGAAGCCTTTTACAACAAGCATGATTTCCCCGTTGAAGGAGACTACATTTTCCCGCTTCCGTCTGACGCCGCAATCTCGAATTTTGCGATCGTTACGGACATCATGGAGATCGAAGGCCAGGTAATGGACAGAGAGGAGGCAAGAGAGCTGTTCACGGAGTATCTGAGGCGAGGGGTCGATCCAGCTCTACTCGAATACTTTGGGAATAACCTCTTCAGAGCGAAGATATTCCCGATAGGTTCGGGAGAAAAGGTTGACTTTAAAATCGACTATGAGCATGTCATGCCAGTTACAGGTGGACTTTTCAAATTCGAATACCCTTTGAAAATAGACGCACTCATAGATGGCAAAATAGATTCGATAGAAATTTCAATCACCATCAAGAGTGATAGAGCTATAACAACTGTGTTTTCACCAACTCACAAAATATCCACTACATGGTTAAATAACAGAAAGGTTGAGGTCAGGTTTTCCGACAGGGGCTATTTGCCCGAAAGCGATTTTGTCCTCTACTACGGGGTTTCGGACAGGCCTTTCGACATGTCGCTCGTCACATACAAAGAGCATGACGACGGATACTTCATGTTGAACATATTTCCGGGCAAACCTCCATCCAGCAAACCTGTTCCAAAGGACATAATCTTTGTGCTGGATGTTTCCGGAAGCATGTCAGGGGAGAAATTAAAACAGGCTAAAGAAGGCCTGTTCTTCATGCTTGATCACCTCAACGAGGGAGACAGGTTTGATATTATAGCCTTCAACGATGAGCTTAAAGAGTTTAGTTCCGATGGCCTCGTGAACGCTAACGCCTTTAACATCAAGAAAGCAAGGAAGTTTGCGAAATCATTTTATGCTCTGGGAGCAACCGACATAAACCTCGCTTTGACAACAGCTTTGAAGAAACTTTCATCTCATGGAGGAGGAATAAGGGCGAAATACATCCTGTTTTTGACCGATGGGAGACCGACCGCTGGGGTTGTGGAGGTCGGAGCCATAACGAGGAACATAAGGGCTAAACTCGGCAAGGCGAGGATATTCGTTTTCGGTGTCGGATACGATGTCAACACGATGTTGCTCGATAAAATCGCCGAGATGTCTAACGGTTATGTTGAGTATCTTGAACAGGGCAAGGACATCGAGAGAGCCATAACCGCCTTGTATCAAGCCATTCAGGCACCGGCACTTATCGATGTGCGGCTGACCATCGACGGGGTCGAGACATATCAGGTGTATCCCCGTAAGATGCCCGACCTCTACTACGGCACGCAGACGATCGTGACCGGCAGGTATAAGGACGGGGGCGAGGCTACAATCAGGATTGTCGGGAAAGACGCGAACGGACAGGGGCGCACCTACACTAAATCGGTTTGGTTCCCGAGGTCCGCCACCAACACGGATACGGATATATGTCTTCCGAAGTCAGCCAAGAACACGGATACGGTGGTATTCTCATGGCTTCCGGAGTCGGACACGGGCATCTATACGGATCTGTTGTTCTGGTCCTCGGAGTCAGACACGAACACGGATACGGAATCATCGTCATGGGTTACGGAGTCAGACACGGGCACGGATATGAAGTTCGTTAGCCGCCTATGGGCGCGACGGCGCATCGCCGACCTGCTTGCCTACATCGACGAGCATGGCGAAGATGAGGAAGTCGTCGATGAGATCAAAAGGCTCGGCAAAAAGTATGGTATAGTGACACCTTACACCTCGTTTTTTATCAGAGAACAGGATGACCCATTCTACTTCTCGTACACAGCACCCACCTTCTCTAATGGCTCAGGTTCAAAGTCAAGAATAAGGAGTCAGTTTTCATTAGGTGCAACTCGAATGCACCTACTTTCCTCCGGGGCTGAGCAGAATTCAAACGCAGTGCAAAGCTTTCGCCGTTCTCAGATAAAGGCCAAATATCGCTACAACCAGCAGGTAGCTCAACCGGAATTTTCATATGCGGAGAGGCGCATCAAGACGGCCGGAGATAAAACCTTTTTCTATGATTCGGATACTGGTTTCTGGATCGACACGGAATACGATGAGGACAAATGCACGAATACCAGAGTTGTGACCTACGGTTCCGATGAGTTTATCGATCTTGTGAATTCCAGCAAAAAACTTGCAGTTTACCTTTCGATAGGTAAAAATGTTATAGTCGTCGTGGACGGTGTGTGTTACAAAATAAAGGGGTGAAAGAGATGCCTTACAAACTTATAGACCACACAGCTGATCTGGGGGTGGAGGTGTGGGCCGATTCGCTTGAAGGCCTCTTTGTGGAGGCCGCAAAAGCTATGTTTTCGGAGATTTCCGGAGATCTCGACGGGATTGAAGCCAAAGATGAGGTTATTTTGCGCATTTCTGGTGAAACGCTGGAGGATCTCCTTGTGGAATGGCTGTCTGACCTACTGTTCTACTTCGACACGGCAGGGTTCCTTTTCAGCAAATTTGAGGTGACCATTAACTCCGACATGAAATCGCTTGAGGGCAAAGCGATTGGCGAAAGGCTCGATCCTGAAAAGCACAAGATAAAAAGCCATATCAAGGCCGTGACATACCATCAAATGAACATCAAAGAAGAAGGCGGTAAGTGGAAAACCGAGATCATTTTCGACACATGAAATTCCTGATATCAAAAGAGTTTAAGTTCGATGCGGCTCATAACCTCACGAGATACAAAGGCAAATGTGAGAAATTGCACGGGCATACTTATCGGCTAAAGGTGACCCTGAGCGGGGACATCGGGCAGGACGACATGGTGGTGGATTTCGGGGACATAAAGGAGATCGTCAACCGACTTGTGATCTCAAAGCTGGATCATGCCTATCTCAACGAACTCATCGACAACCCTACTGCGGAAAACATTGCGGTCTGGGTCTGGAACCAGCTGAAAGACGCCTTTCAGGGGCCAAATTACAGGCTGTATTCGATCACCGTCTGGGAGACTGAGACGAGTTATGTCGAGCTTGTAGAGACATTGTCATAAAAAATTTCGGATTAAAATTTAAGGCGACCTTTATGTTTGGATTTGCGAAACCTTTTGCGCCTTAGTGATGAGGCAGAGTTCTTTGTTAGCTTATTTCAATGAGTGTTCTGTTCATAGCGGGGGAAGGTTGAAACCTTCCCCTTGATTTTTTAAGGAATCGGTTCCTTGAACATCCTAAGCTTGTGGGTGGTAACACGCTCAGTGTGCGTGTTCCTGACTTTCGTGGCAGGGCTCGGCTTTGCCCTGTAATTTCCCGCTCAAAAATTCCTTTATGACATCTTTGATGGTGCCGCTTACCCCTGTGACGACTTCGATCCCCATGTCCCTGAAAAACTCTATCGCGCGTTGGCCCATGCCGCCGGTCAGAACCACATCGGCACCGTGCGATTTGACCCATGATGGGATCTCACCCGGGCCGTGCCCCTCAAAATTAACCTCTTCGATCTCTATCGCGACCGGGTCGCCCTCCTCATCTATCTCGATGAAGGTGTAAATCCTTGCCCTTCCGAAATGTTCCTCCACCTCTGCGAAAAGTCCTTCTGTCGTTTTGCTCGGAATTGCGATCTTCATCTTTCCCTCCTTCGTGAGCCAGTCCAAAATAAGGCAAACAACAGAGCTGTTCAACAGTCCGTTATCACTCATTTAAAATGTTACCGAAATGAAACCGCTCACCAAATGATAATGTTACCAAAATGGAGGTAAAATATGCACAAAAAGCTACCTATGAGTTTCTCGGAAAGGCACAAATATTTGCTCCTGATGAAATCTCGCTACAAAAAGGCCCCTAAGAAAGAAAAACATATCCTCCTCAATGAGATGCAACAGGTCACAGGTCTCCACCGTAAATCAATCATCCGCCTGATGAATGCCCCTTCTCTCACCACTGAGTGCAGACCTCGCGCTCTCCACAAGGACGACAATAATTTGTGTGGCAGAAGATCGGCTTTCCTGTTAGCTCCTGCATAAGCTGTTACTTCCATGAAGCTTTAGCTTAAATAGTATTTCGTGGAGGCAGGTATTAGAGTGTTTTTCTATCGTCTTACAGAAAAGCGGCAAGGGAAAATGTTTTTCTCCGAATTCAGGCGTGTCCTCAATTTTGGGAGTTACCTACAACACTTTTCTATTTGGCAAGCACGCGACACCAAAACGCTGGAATGTAAATTGCTCGCAGGTGGGACTTTTGGGGCAAAATGGCTTGATATGCGTTGATTTCATGAAATTTTTGCTTTACTTTTCTAAAGCTTGATAAGCTTAAAGTATTGCCAAAATCAAATAGGAGGTAGAGGATGGTTTATAAAGAGCACAGTGGTTTGATAGTGATTAGACTTGATGATGGGGAAATCTTTCCAGATGAATCGAAATCCATATTTGACGATATACCATACATGGAGAGTGGAGTTGTTTTGTCTGCGCTTGGGATGTTGAGCGATTTTGAGCTCGGATACTTTCGGGACGGGGAATATCACAGAGACAGATTTGATGTGCCGATGGAGCTGATAGCGATAAGCGGTAGCATTAGTCGCAACGCTGAGCCATGGTATCATCTTCATGCGGCCCTCGCTAATGAAGACAAATCGGTAGTAGGCGGACACTTGTTTCGGGGCAGGGTATGGGGAACTCTGGAAATCTTCTTGCTGAGCTCAGAGCTGAAGTTGTATCGCGTGCCCAAAGGCAACCTTAAAGTCCTTGACATAATCTGAGGAGGGGGAAAATTGATAGTTAGCATAGCAGACAGGCTAATAAAGATGAAGGTTTTATATTATGGGCCCCAAGGTTCAGGCAAAGCTACCAATCTGGCTTTTATAAGCGAAAAATACAGCGGGAAGAAGTCTGAACTCCGGGAGATTGAGACTATAGGACACAAACACTTCTCAATCACAATAGCTCCGATAGGATTTGAGCGATTGCATTCATTTAACATCTGGATAGAGCTCCTGACTGTGCCCGGCAAGCCAGAGTATCAGTCTGCCAGACGGGTGTTGCTCAGGGACACCGATGCTGTGGTTTTCGTGGCTGATTCCCAGATAGAGAGGACCAATGAGAATTTTCAGATGATAGTGGATTTGAAAAGCAACATGAGATTTTACAACATGACCATGAGGGACATCTTTCTGGTGATGCAGTATAACAAGCGCGACCTGCCGGACGCAGCACCGGTCCCTTACCTACAAAGGGTTTTAAATAGTAGTTTTAATGCTCCCTACATGGAAGCCATAGCGATACAGGGGGTCGGTGTAATGGAAACGCTTAACCAAGTACTTGAGAGTCTTATAAATACACTCAAAGCTAAATACGGCTCATAACGCATCATATACCGTGTTTCGAGAGCAAGGCATCCATATCTTTTTTGAATTTGTCTCTTGAATCTTCAGGGACTTCATTAGCAAGTAGGTCGATAAGCTGTCTCACTTTATTGCGCGGGAATTCGCTTTCTTTTTCGCCGAGCTGCATGATCTTCTCGCTGACGATAATGCCTGAGATTGGACCTATGTATTCGGTAAACTTCTTGATTATCTCATCCATTACGCTCTTATCAAGCACCTCGTCTGGAGAGATAGTCTTTTTGACCCTGACAAGCCCATGAGAGATGAGGTTTTTCACAGCTTTGAAAACCTCGATCTCGCTTATTCCGAGATTAGCCGCAATGTCCTTAATCCTCGATTTCCCGTTTATCTGAGCGAGAATTTTCCACTCTACTGCGCTGAGTTTCAGCTCCTCATTTGAAGGTGTAGACTCCGTAAAGACAGGTATCGCAAACGGATCAAGCGCATCTTTTATGTCCTGCAGCTCGTCCAGTTTAACGGATAGGTCGAGAATGATGCTTTCAATATCTTCTTCTATGGTTCTTTTAGGAGCTTCCTCATTAGGATAGAACTCAAAATCCCCCTCGTTCCAAAGATATGTAAGGAAAAGAGCATCTTTCCCTTCTACGGTTCCAGTTGTAGCGTGGATCACATTTCCCTTTTCAAAATAGATCTCGCCTCTGTCTTCTCCATGCCGCAACTCCAGTCGTCCCGTTAAACGGGAATGATGGATAAGCTCCAGTATATCAATGAGCTTTATATCCGCTAAATTTCCTGTAATTACCGGCATATTCACCTCATTGTTTTTAATTTACTTGACAATTACTGACTTCCCATTTACTACGCGAGCAAGATAGATTTTCCTTATAGCATCACCTCTGGCATCGAATGTTATAGTTCCGGTAACCCCTTGGTAAGGTGGAAGTCCCCGTCCCACTATTGACAGGTATCTCCTGACAGATTCACGAGATATCCCGCGCTCCTGAAGGGCTTTTATTATTAAATTTGCTGCATCGTACGCAAACGCGGCCCAAGGACATGGCTCGTATCCGTATTTATCCTTGTAATCCCTGGCAAACTGTTTGTAAGAGATAGAGTTCGGGTTAAAGAATTCAGAGTGATACACGCCTTCGGCATGCTTCCCAGCAAATTTCTTAAAGCTTTGCGGCATGCATCCATCGCCACAAAGCTTGGTAACATTTCTGAGCCCAACTGAGTCAACTGCGGCAAATACTGCTGCTGCTGAGTGGGGTATACAGGCTGCAAATATGAGATCAGGGTTCTGGCTTTTTAAAGCGGCTAGTGTATGGCCGAGATTTGTTACTCCAGCCATGTAAGGTATTCTTGCCAATACCTTGCCTCCACGAGCTGTAAATGTTCTAACAAAGAAGTAGGAGAGGCCTCTTCCATAGTCGTCGTTGTCATAAATCACAATTGCCCTTCTCGCATGGAGGTATGATATCGCCTGACCGGCGAGGATCCTTCCCTGCTGGGCATCACTTGGCACAACGCGGAATACATATCTACCTGCCTGACTGAGCCTTGGACTTGTGGCACTCGGAGAGATTGCCACAAGACGATAACGGTTATACATGAGGGCACCTGCGAGTGTCGTGCTGCTGTTGTAATGTCCGACAACGCCCATGACTGCTGGATCTCTGCCAAACATGCGGGCAACTGAGAGAGCCTTGTTTCTGTTTGCCCCGTCATCACCTTTCACGAGCAGGATGTTGACATTCGGTATCTCTCCCTTGAGGTTGAAGTTATCAACTGCCATTCGAACACCATCATAAATATGTTGTGGTTCAGGAGCCATAGCCTGAACGCTGAACGGAGCTGCTACCCCGATTTTTATCATGCGTAACCGTCCGGTCTGGGTCGGCACCTGATTGCTCAAAACGCCGATAGGGTCGGCGTTCGAGAGCGTCACAGCAAAGATCGTTATTAACAAACCTGATATTACGGCAAAACTTATTTTCTTCATCATGGCTTACCTCCGTGATTAAATTTTTACCTGCGAAGCCTTTCTATTGCAAGTTTCAAGCTTCTTGACATCCTTTCAATGGCCTGTGCCAGCTCACCGATCTCGTCGTTCGATTTCACATCAATCTTAACATCGAAGTCCCCCATACTCAATTTGTTTGCGACTTCCGTCAGGTGCACTATCGGGTTGACGATACTGTTAGCGAATATGATCGCCATTGCAATTCCTCCAAGGAGCACTATGACCACGATGACGAACAGGGATTTCAGAATTTTGTTGACCTCTCGTTTAACCCGCAAGAGTGAGATGCCGATCCTGAATGTTCCCAGCTCACCGCCGAGAATTGGCACGCCTATGTCCATGTAAGGAACTTTGTTAAAGATGATTGTTTTGATGCTTAGAGTGTCGCTTCTTACAAGGTTGGCTTTGAGAAATTTCTCTGGCAGATTCTCGACCTCAAATGTATGCGCCAGAAGATTGCCAGCATCATCTGTTACGAGGGCGTAATCGACATCACCAGCGCTTTTTACCCTGTCGCATATTTCAAAAAGTGATGCGCTATCGCCGTTGATTATTGGCTCCTCTGACTCCTTAGCAGCCTGAATTGCAAAGATAACACCTTGTTTCTGTAGTTGCTGTGTAAAAAAACCTCGAACAAAACTATTTATGTATATTGCAATAATGGCGGAAAGAGCTACAATTAGGGCAACTACCATCCCAAGTACTTTCCATCTTAAGCTTATTTTCTTCATCGTGCCCTCCTTTTGTTGCCAAAGTTTAAGGTTACTCAAATTTTAAGTCAATCAAACCAGCATAGCTCTAACGAAATTGGCATCCAATATAGTATAGATAAATTTTTGCTGTTATTTCAATACACCTGTTGTCCCTGTGCATCCTATATCACTTGATATGAATTATTTTAAAGGTTTTGAGTGGGGTTTTATCAGGTGCGATTAGATCGAGCAGATAGACTCCGTATGGAAGCCCTTGTATCGTTATCTCATACTCGTTGTTGCCCGCATTCAGGGATGGGGCGAGGAAGTCCCTGACCTGTCTGCCGCTCACATCGAACAGTTTCAGGTGGTAATCCCCGTCTATCGGGGCATAAAAATAGACCTTCATCCTGTCTTGAGCCGCTCCCGTGACCTTTCTGGGGCGCAATCTGACAGTTACATCTGTCCTCGTGCCCTGGTCTATGCGCACGGTTGTCGTCTCCGGGAGGTAACCGGCGGCAGAGATTGCGAGCGTGTAGGTGCCCGGCGATTGGATCAACCTGAAATGCGTGCCTGTCCTCACATCGGTTAGCCTGTGGAGCGGAAAGACATCGAATGTGTCTATCTCCAAAATCCTGATGTCGGCAAGAAGAGGCTGCCCGGTGACGGAATCCAGCACGGTAACCCCGATGGAGGTCGAAAGCATGCGTTCGATAAGCCAGAAAATGCCTCTCTGGTTGTGTTCTATGACACCAGGGACCTCGTCGGGCGGAATTTGAACGCGCCTCGAACACACCTCCGGCGTCAGGGCGATTATGCCGTAAGTCGAATACATCCAGTTCCTTGCGTTTGGCATCCTCGCATCGCCATAAACGGCCGTGTAGCTTCCGGTTCCATCATCCATAGGTATGTTGAACGCCATGTTGAGCGCTATCTCCCTTATGAGGTTGAAGTCCACGGGAAACGGAGGGTTGTGGTCGGGCCAATGCCACGGAAAGTAAATCTTTTCGCCCATGCTGTATGACGGGCTGTGGTAGTTCACCACGACGACGAACTTTTCCCTGCGGCAGAACTCCGCCATCGCCCTCGTTTCAGCCTCTGAAAACGGGGCAGGGCCTTTGTAAAAGTAATCCGAAGGCGTGGTGTCGGCACGCTCGACGGCATCATACCAGTGGAATCCGTAGTTTCTGTTGAGGTCAACACCGTCGTAATCGGTATCGAAACGCCCGTTTCCGTTGTTGTCGCGCGCATTTTTGCGCCATCCCGTGTCCACAACCGAGGTCACGATGTTGTGTCCATCCGGGTTGAGCACCGGCAGGAACCAGATCTGGAGCGAATCCACGAATCGTCGGCAGGTGTCGTTGCCGTTTTCGTAGCCGTTCAAAAGCCGCCACATCGTTGACATAATGATTTCAGCACCAAGCACTTCTTCGGCATGATGCACTCCGTCAAAAAGGATGGACGGCTCAGGTTCGGCGAGATGCGCATTGTCCGAAATCTTCACGGCTATGATCGGCTGATGCCACTCCTGTGAGTATCCGATCGTATCTACCATGACCAGCTCAGGATAAGTCCTTGCCATGGAATCGACTTCCTGAAGGATCTCGTTGTATGTGTGGTAGATAGGTGCCTCTATGTAATGGGTTTGGGCTATAAACACAAACAAAAGTTTAATCATCTTCGGCCTCCGTCTGATTTCACTGAGATTTTAAGGTTTCGAGCTCTTTGCGTGCCACATCCGAGAACTGGCTCGTGGGGCCTGCGAGCTTGATGACCTTCTGGTAGAGTGCGATCGCCCTGCCTTTTTCCCCGATGATGGCGTAAATCTTGGCTGCCTTCAGCATGGCTATGATTTTCCATTCCGATTTTGTATCCGAATTGGCTACCATGAGGTAGTAATTGAGGGCCTCGCGGCTCCTGTTCAGGGCAAAAAGCGCCTCAGCTTTCCAGTATTTGAGCTCGATCTCGTCGGAGAAGTTCTTGAGCTCACCCTCGATATCGTTCCAGTAATCGAGCGCATCCTCGTTTTTTCCCATGTCCTGAAGCATGTAAGCGAGCGCATCCTCCGCATCGAGCGAAATTTCCATGTATCCGTAGTCTTTCATGACCTTTTTGTAGTAGAAAATGGCTGAATCCTTCTTCCTGAGCGTCTTAAATGCCGCAGCGAGGTTGTAAAGGGCGATGGGACGAAGCGAATCGTCTTTCATGGCCATCTGGTAGTATTTCACAGCTTCAAGCGCCAGATCCTGAGAGTAATAGACCGTGCCGAGCTTGAAGGCGGCTTTGAGCATGCCGCCCTCATCGAGCGCTTTGCGCAGGTATGCCCTGGCCGAATCGAGCATCCCATGCCGCATGTAGAAGACCCCTATGCGGTAGAATGTCAGAGGGGTGGCTGCGTTCTCTTTTGCAGCGTCTATCTCGTTGTTTTTAAGCGCTTTTATGACAGCTATTTCGCCCTTGACGATGTAGGAGACGCCGACGGAGTCGGCGAGCGCCATCGCATAATCCGGGTCAGAATCGGCTATCGCAATCAGGTATTCACGCAGAAGTATTTTGTCCACCGGTGGATTGAGCGATTTGAGCCATTCCACATCGCCGGTCTTGATCGCGCACCGCACGGCGACATCGTTGGATACCCCTTTAATCCCCTTGACGCGATCCGCATAACCGAGTTTCATGAGCGAGATCGCAATCCCATCGGCGGCAGACTCATCGCCCAACGGATACAGGGTTTTGAGGGCATCATGGTAATTGCCGAGCGCTATGTAGGAGAGGCCAACATACAGCCACAGGCTATCTTCCACCGCAAATGACGCATAGCTGTCCCTTGAGTTTTGAAACTCGTTCACGACTCGCTCGAACTTGCCCAATCGGTAGCCGATTATCTCCCTGAGGACGAAGGCGTCGTGGTCGAGTTTGAACCCTTTGATGGGGATGAGGCCGAGCACGCCATAAGCCTGTGCAGTATCTCCTTTGGCCAGAAAGCCTTTTGCTATGTCGAAAAGGAGGTCGTATCGGTCGAGATCCACGATCTTGAACGCCTCCTCAAACCTGCCGTCCGTGATCATGGCTTTAATTCGCTCGGTGAGGGTATCTGAACGCACTTCCGGAAGCGTGGCCTCCAGCTTCCTTGCGTTGTCCAGAAATGTGGAATCACCGGTCGCCTGAAAGAGCCGTTTGAACGCATCTATCTGCTTTTGAAGCTGATCCATTGCCGATGTATCGATAGGCACGCCAAACCGTTCCATCTCGACCTCAAGGTTTGCCGCCCTGCCGTAATCTCCCAGCGCAATGTAGCATCTGTGGAGGCTGCTCAGAAGGCTATCGAGCGGGTAATAGGTGCCGTGCGAATAGATGAGTTCCAGAATTGGCAGGGCCTCATGGGGATATCTCATGTTTATGAGCTTGTTGGCAAAGTCCACGATGTAATTCGTGAACGGCGGGATGAGTGGCATGGAATCGATGATGGACAATGCTGAATCCAGCTGCTCCGACAGGATGTAAAACCTGAAATTCAAAAGCATCCTGTAAGGTTTTTCTTCATCGTCATGGAACAGTGAAATTCCGCCGAGTTTGAAGACCGTGTCCGCCTTGCCCATGTTTATCATCATCACTGACCACGCTTTTTTGAGCTCCAACGGCCAGTGGTCGAAATCGACATCGATCTTTTTGGAGATCTCCATTGCCCGGCTGCTCGCCTGAATCTCGTTGAGGAGGCTTATCTCGTTCGCCATGCATTTGAGACATTTTCCTGTGTCGTCGTGGCCGAGTGCCAGCGCCAACCCTGTATCGCCCAGCGTCGCATAAGCCCTGCTGATGACATAGTGTGAAAGTGGGACACTGTCTAAGTGGCGTTTTGATAGGAGGATGCCGCGGTTAGGATTGCCCGTCTCGATGCGCAGCTCCCCAATTCTGACCTGAACGCTATCCCTGCCGTTCGGATAATCGGCGGATAGCCTTTTCAGAGCCATCATGGCGGAGTCTGGCATGTTCAGGAACAGGAACAGGTTGACGAGGTTCCAGATGGCAGCCTCCCTTCTGCTTGCGAAAGGATACTTGTTGATGAATTCGGAAAGGAGTTTGGCTTTCTCCTTGGGGTCAGATGTCAGTTTGAGCAGTATCGAGTAGGTGGTATCAGCGACCTCGTTGCTGAGCTGAATCCTCCTCATGCTGTTGAGGATAGTCACCGACCGTCCATCATCTCCGATCTGCATGAAGATGTCGGCCTTCAGCAGCAACGCCTGACCTTCAAGCGGGGTGCCCCTCGCCGAATCGATGATGTGATCCAGCAAAGCCACAGCTGAATCTATCGAGACCTCTTTGGCTACCCTTTTGGCCATGTTGAGTGGGTTACTCGCCACTATGCTGAAAACAAGTAAAATTCCGCTCATCATTTTCTCCCTGTTATTTTTGGGGTGTATTTTAACGCATGTTGGTAAAAGTGACCGCCCCGTCTGCAAATCAATTGTCCCTGTTTTGAAACCCTTTCATTGCCTGAAAATTGCAGTTGATTTAAACTTATCCCAAAACTCACGGAGGTAATTAAATGGGCAAATTCTTTACAGCAAGTGACGATGAGATACTTAATGGCAGGACGACCGACATTTATTTCATCAGGACAAAAGAGATACTGAAAAGCAAGGGCATTCACAAACATGTCAGGGCCGAATTCACCGTTTCAAAACTGCCTTCCGGTTACAACTGGGCTGTTTTCGCGGGGCTTGAAGAGGCTCTCAGGCTGCTTGAAGGGAAACCCATTGATGTTTATGCACTTCCAGAGGGGACGATATTCACGGCGCGCGATGTGAAAGGCATCCCGATACCTGTGATGTTTATCGAGGGCGATTACATGGAGTTTGCCATTTACGAGACGCCCACATTGGGTTTTCTGTGCCAATCGTCGGGGATAGCCACCAAATCAGCCCGCGTCCGTGTGGCTGCCGGCGATTCGACGGTGTTGTCCTTCGGCATAAGGCGCATGCACCCGGCGATAGCGCCGTTGATAGACCGTAACGCTTACATAGGTGGCTGCGACGGTGTTTCGAGCATAGTTGGCGCCGAGACGATAGGTCAGCCCCCAAAAGGCACTATGCCGCACGCACTTATGATAACGATGGGCGAGGAGGAAGCGTGGAAGGCTTACGATGAGGTGCTGCCACCTGATGTGCCGAGAATTGTGCTGATCGACACATTCGGCGACGAGAAATGGGAAGCGATCAAAGCTGCTCAGATCGTCAAGGACATCATGGGCATTAGGCTGGACACTCCGGGCTCGAGAAAAGGCAACTTCCCCGACATCATCAGGGAAGTAAGGTGGGAGCTTGACATCAGAGGGTTCAAGCATGTCCAGCTTTTCATCTCAGGTGGGCTCGATGAGCATTCGATACCGCCTTTGAAGGAAGCGGGCGCCACCGGTTTCGGCGTCGGGACATCGATATCGAACGCCCCGACCATCGACTACGCAATGGACATCGTTGCCGTTGAGGGCAAACCGCTTGCCAAAAAGGGCAAATTTGGCGGCATTAAGCATGTGAAAAGGTGCCAGAAGTGCGGCAGATACCATGTCTTCCCGGAAGGCGAAGCTGGTGACACATGCTCCGTATGTGGCGGCGAACTTGTTGATGTGCACAGGAAATTCATCGAGAACGGGAAACTCATCACCGAACTGCCATCGGTCGAGCAAATTCGCAGTTATGTGCTTGAGCAGATCTCAAAATTTGAGCTAACGATAGAGTGAT
The DNA here is from genome assembly GCA_027037615.1 of Caldifarciminota bacterium. Classification (GTDB taxonomy): domain Bacteria; phylum Hydrothermota; class Hydrothermia; order B15-G9; family B15-G9; genus WGAI01. The sequence goes on from JALVZN010000041.1 coordinate 25,634, forward strand.
CCCATGAGACGGATAGTGGTTCTTGCCGAAGGGGCATTTGGGCCGCACACCTCGAAGACGGCGACAGGGCTGATTCGGTTCAGCCGTTTGCCGATCGTCGCTGTCATAGACTCGACGAAGGCCGGCCACAAAGCCTCGGATTACATCGGCATAGGCGAAGACATCCCGATAGTGGCCTCCATTGAGGAGGCGATGCAGTTTGAACCGACCACCCTCATACTCGGCACATCCCCGATGGGCGGCATGATTCCCGATGAGTGGCGAAAGATCGTCGTGGATGCGATAACTCACGGTCTCGATGTCGAGTCCGGCATGCATCAATTCCTGTCTGACGACCCGGAATTTGTTGAGTTGAGCAAAAAATACGGCACGCGCCTCGTGGATTACCGTAAAGTGCCGCCAGAATACAACAGGATACCCGACATGCAGGACACGGACGGATTTGTCGTTCTTATTGCGGGACTGGATTCCAACATCGGGAAGATGACGACCGCTGTGGAGCTCATTCGCGCGGCCGAGCGGCTCGGCAGGGACGATGTCGTGATGGCTCCAACGGGCCAGACCGGCATCATGCTGGAGGGATGGGGAATCGCAATCGACCATGTGCTCAGCGATTTCCTCGCAGGTGCCGTCGAACTGCTGGTCAGAAAGGCTGTCACCGAGCATCATGGCAAAATCGTGCTCGTCGAAGGGCAGGGCTCGCTCTACCACCCGGCTTATTCCGGTGTGGCGCTTGGCTTGATGCACGGCTCAAGGCCAGACGGCATGATACTCGTCCACAATCCCAATCGGAAAGCCATCAGGAAGTTCGAGTCCGTCCATCTCCCGCCGCTCAAAGAAGCGGTCTATCATCACGAGCTGATCGCATCTTTCATAAAGCCGTCGAAAGTCATTGGCATTTCAGTCGATACTTCCGATATGGATCGCGGTGAGGCGGAGAAGCTTCTGAAAGAACTTGAGGTTGAGCTCGGCATTCCGGTATCCGACCCCATTCGGGATGGCGGTGAGAAACTGTTGAAGGCCATCATTCAGGAGGCTGAAAAGAAGTGAAGTTCTACACGCTTGGACATTCAAATCGAGAATTCGATGAGTTCTGCAAAATCCTCAGGGAGTTCGGGATAGCGCTGGTCATTGATGTGCGCAGGTTCCCTCAATCTCAAAAATTTCCGCATTTCAACAGGGAGAACCTCGAAAGGGAGCTTTCGGAATGCGGTATAAACTACATGTATCTCGGGGATTTGCTCGGCGGCTACCGCGAGGGCGGATATGAGGAGTATATGAAGACGGACGAGTTCAATCTGGGTCTCGGCAAGCTGCTTTTCTGGGGCATAGATGGCAAAACCGTCATCCTGTGCGCTGAAAAACTCTGGTTTAAGTGTCACAGGAGGTTCATTGCCGACAGACTTGTTGAGCTCGGCCACGAGGTGATTCATATCATCGACAAGGACAAAATCCAGAAACACACGCTGTCCCAACCTGAAATCGGTCTTTTTGAACCCTCAGACGAAAGAGGTGAAGAGGGGCAGGAATAGCCCTTCAACGGCCTGAAATCGGACATCTCAGGCCAGAATGCAGGATGGTCATCGATGAATCTTGATGAATTGAAGGCCATACAGTTGGAATTGTCTCAAAGAGTGCGTCTCACGCCTTTTAGCGGGCCAGTCAGGCATGTGGCGGGTTGCGATGTGTCCTACAACCGCATTAAAAACGAGATGACGGCTGTCGTCGCCGTCCTGGAGTATCCGTCCCTGCGGCTGATCGAAATCGCATCTCACACCGCAAGGGTGGAGTTCCCCTACATCCCGACATTCCTTTCGTTCAGGGAGTTGCCATCTTTGCTTGAGGCGTTCAAGAAGGTCAAGATCAAGCCTGAGCTGATAGTGGTCGATGGGCAGGGCATCGCTCATCCTCGAAAGTTGGGCATAGCCGCACATTTCGGCGTCACGGTTGGCATTCCGACGATCGGATGTGCCAAATCCCATCTTTTCGGAAAGTATGTCATGCCGGGCGAGAAGCGAGGGGAATGGAAGCCGCTGCTGGATAAAAACGGCGATGTCATAGGCGCAGTTGTCAGGACGAGGGACAGGGTCAAACCCGTTTTCATTTCGCCTGGACACTTGATTGATGTCAAATCGAGTGTAGAATGGATATTAAAACTGACAAAAGGGTTCAAGCTGCCCGAACCCATAAGGTTTGCAGATTCCATATCAAGGAGGATTTCACATGAAGGAATTTGACAGCAAGGTAGCCATTGTGACAGGTGCGAGTCGCGGGATAGGCAGGGCGATAGCTCTGAAAATGGCCTCGGAAGGCGCAAGGGTGGCCGCAATTGCCAGAAATGCGGAGCTGCTCAAGGAGGTCGTCGATGAGATAAAATCGAGCGGCGGCGAGGCCGTGGCCATCCCGATGGATGTGACTGATTTCAATGCGGTTAACGATGCCGTTTCCGAAGTGATAGGACATTGGGGACGGGTCGATTTCCTGATCAACAATGCGGGCATAACGCGCGATACACTCCTGATGAGGATGAAGGAAGCGGATTGGGATGCGGTCATATCCGTCAACCTGAAGGGGGCGTTTAACTTCTCAAAAGCTGTTGTGCGCCAGATGATGAAGCAGCGCAGCGGCGTGATAGTGAACATATCGTCCGTCGTTGGCATAATCGGGAACGCCGGTCAGACGAACTATGCGGCCTCCAAAGCTGGCCTGATAGCTTTCACGAAATCGCTCGCCAAGGAGCTTGGCCCGCGCAATGTCAGGGTCGTTGCGGTCGCTCCGGGATTTATTGAGACGGATATGACATCCAAACTGCCGGAAGCCATCAAAAAGACATACTTTGACAACATACCTCTGAGGAGGTTCGGTAAGCCTGAGGATGTGGCGGAGCTCGTCGCTTTCCTCTGTTCTGACAAAGCGGCTTACATAACTGGTCAAACCTATATAATAGATGGCGGACTGACATAAACATTGCAGGGAGGTCGATAAGAGTGGATGATCGGAGGCTTTTGACAGCCCTTTTAAAAGCCAATGTAATAACCAGAGAGCAGGCTCAAATGCTGCTCGAAGAAAGGAAAACATCAAATCTCAGCCTTGTGAAATTAATTCCAAAGATGGGGATTGCGAGCGAGGACGATGTTATAAGGACAGTCGGTGATGTTTACAGAATTCCAGTGGTTGATCCCACAACAGAAGATGTTGATCCACAGGTTTTTAAATACATTCCAGTTGAGATAGCCCGAAAATACAAGATTTTCCCGCTTAGGAGGAGAGGCAGAACTCTCGTCGTGGCGATGAGCGACCCGACCGATTACACGATCGTGGACAACCTGAAATTCATCACCGGATACGAGATCGAGCCTGTTCTCTCCACAGAAACATCCATAATGAGGGCGATAGACCAGTATTATGGTGCCGAAGATAAGCTCAAGGAGATACTGGAATCCCTGAAGGAGGCAGAGGGCAACCTTGAGGTGATGGAGGAAGAAGAAACCTCTCCCGAGACGGCTGCCGCGCTTGTGGAAGAAGCCCCTGTTGTGAAATTGGTCAACGGGATAATCATCGAGGCGGTCAAGAGACGTGCCAGCGATATTCATATCGAGCCTTACGAGAGATTTGTTAGGGTGAGGTTCAGGATCGACGGCGTGTTGCATGAGGTTATGCCAATCCCGCCGAGGTATCGTGACGCCGTGGTCTCGAGGATAAAGATCATGTCGAGATTGGACATAGCCGAGAGGAGATTGCCTCAGGACGGCCATATCAAGATGAAATTGCAGGATGGGCGTGTGATTGACCTTCGTGTCTCGACATTGCCGACCTTGTTTGGCGAAAAGGTGGTTATGCGTATCCTGGATAAGAGCAACCTGAAGTTCGACCTTGCGAAGCTCGGCATGGAGCAGCAGGCGCTGAAGCTGTTCCTCGAAGCGATACAGAGACCTTACGGCATCATCCTGGTTACAGGGCCAACGGGAAGCGGTAAAACGACGACTTTGTATTCGGCAATTTCGAGGTTGAACAAGCCTGAAGTCAACATCATGACCGCCGAGGACCCGGTCGAATACGACTTCCCGGGCGTCAATCAGGTTCAGATCAGGGAAGACATCGGATTGACATTTGCGGTGGCACTAAGGGCGTTCCTTCGTCAGGACCCTGACATCATCCTTGTCGGAGAGATTCGTGACCAGGAGACCGCTGAAATAGCTATCAGGGCAGCACTTACAGGTCACCTTGTGCTTTCAACATTGCACACGAACGACGCGCCAAGCACGGTCAGCAGGTTGATAGACATGGGCATTCCGCCGTATCTCGTCGCTGCCTCCCTTAATCTTATTGTAGCTCAACGACTTGTTAAAAGGATCTGTCCAAAATGTAAAACGCCGTATCATCCAACAAAAGAGGATCTTTTGAAGCTTAATCTGAGCGAGAAGGAAGTTAAAGGCGTTACGCTTTACTATGGAAAAGGATGTGGTGCTTGCAATAACACAGGGTATTCAGGGCGTGAGGGACTTTACGAGGTCATGAAAATCACGCCCGAAATCAGGGAGCTCATCCTTAAAAACGCCCCTACCCATGTCCTGAAAGAAAAAGCCATAGAGCAGGGGATGGTAACCCTGCGTGAGGCTGGCATAAAGAAATTATTTGCTGGAAAGACAACAATTCAAGAAGTATTGAGGGCAACAGTGGAGGATTGATATGCCATACACAATGGAACAGCTTTTAAGGATCACTGTGGATCAGAGAGCCACAGACCTTCACATAATTGCGGGCATGCCGCCTTTTCTCAGGATAGACAAGAAATTGGTTCCACTTGGGAACCAGCCTTTAACGGCAGCGGAAACAAGGACATTGATTTACAGCATGTTAAACGACCAGCAGAAGCTCAGGTTTGAGAATGAGCTGGAGCTGGACTTTGCTATTTCTGTTGCCGGGTTGAGCCGGTTCAGGGCCAACGCGTACTGGCAGCAGGGCAGTGTTGCCGCCGCTATTAGGCGCATTCCTGTCAGGATACCGACGCCTGAAGCCCTTAACCTGCCGCCTGTGGTTATCGGGCTTACTCAGAAATCTCAGGGACTCGTCCTTGTAACAGGTCCTACCGGAAGTGGAAAATCGACGACGCTGGCTTCCTTGCTCAACAAGATCAATAATGACCGGGCGGAACATATCCTAACAGTCGAAGACCCTATCGAGTATGTGTATCAGCCAAAGCTGTCGATAATCTCGCAGCGAGAGCTTGATCAGGACACCAAATCGTTCGCAAACGCACTTAAGTATGCACTCAGACAGGATCCTGACGTTATAATGGTCGGTGAGATGCGCGATAAGGAGACGATCGCACTCGCTCTGACGGCGGCTGAAACTGGCCACCTCGTTTTCGCAACGCTGCACACCTATTCGGCGATCGAGTCGATAAACCGTATAATTGATGTGTTCCCTGCCCACCAGCAATCTCAAGTTAGGGCTCAACTGGCTCAGGTTCTTGAAGCTACTATAGCGCAGAGACTTTTGCCTCGCGCTGGTGGTAAAGGTCTTGTCCTTGCGATGGAAATTATGATATCAACACCTGCTGTAAGGACACTTATCCGCGAGGCCAGAAACCATGAAATTTACGGCGTCATACAGACAAGCCAGCGCTACGGCATGAGAACGATGAACATGTCCTTGATCGAACTTTTAAAGAAAAATTTGATAACATGGCAGACGGCCATGCTTGCATCGCCCAATCCGGAGGAGCTTAAGCGGATGGCACGAGAAGCAGGCCTGATATTTGTGTAGTCTCAGGGGGGTGGTGATAGATGGCAACTTTTGAATGGACTGGCAGACTAAATCGGCAGCCTGTGAGTGGTAAGATCAAAGCCGGCAGCCTCGAGGAAGCTGTCAAAAGGCTCAGGGAGCAGGGAGTTGTCATAGAGTCGATAAACGAGACTAAGGGAGGCTTCTCTTTCAAGCTGTTCCAGAGCGTTACTGCCAAGGACCTCGCTCTCATAAGCCGACAGTTCGCCACCATGATCAACGCTGGAATACCTGCGGTGCAGGCTCTTGGAATCTTGGCTGAGCAGGCCTCAAAAGAGAAGCTCAGGGAGGCACTCGCCGACGTTAAGCGTGAAGTTGAAGGTGGTAAAACGCTCGGCGATGCATTGAGGAAATATCATAGGATGTTCGGCGACTTCTTCATAAGCATGGTGGATGTTGGCGAGGCTGGCGGCTCGCTCGGTTCCACCCTTGAGCGCGTGGCCGAGTATTACGAAAAGATAACCGCATTGCAGGGTAAAGTTAAATCCGCAATGGCTTATCCCATGGTTGTTTTGATTGTAACAATAGGTGTTATACTGCTGATGCTGGTGAAACTCGTCCCCACATTTGCATCGTTGTATGCCGACGTTGGAAGCAAATTGCCTGGCCCAACTCAGCTCCTGTTGAATGTCAGCCAGTTTATGCAAAGGTATTTCTTTCACATAGTCGGCGGCACGATTGGCCTGGTAATTCTCATCAACAGGATTATGAAAATCCCGTCCGTCAGTTATCAATGGGACAAGATAGTCCTGAAAATCCCGATAATCGGGCCTCTCATCCAGAAAACATCTTTGACTCGATTTGCTCGCACTTTGAGCATCCTCATCCGTAACGGTGTGCCGATACTCGAAAGCCTTGACATCACCTCAAGGGTGGTGGGCAACAAGATCATCGAAGAGGCCATAATGAACGCCAAGAGAAACATCGGCGAGGGTAGGAGTCTTGCAGCACCTCTGCGTGATAGCGGTATTTTTCCCCCTCTGGTCATCCATCTGATAACCGTCGGCGAGCAGACAGGTAAGTTGAGCGACATGCTTGAAAAAGTGGCAGATTTCTACGAGGAAGAGGTCGATACCGCCGTTGAGGCTCTTTCCTCAATCATAGAGCCTGTGATGCTTGTCTTCCTTGGTGGGTTTGTGGGCGGAATGCTGATCGCCCTTTACCTCCCGATATTCGGACTCGCAGGCACCATCCAGACCGACTGATGTACGAAAAAAGTTACAAGTGGCTGTCCATACTCAGGATATCATCTGTTACCGCTATATTGGGCTCTGCGGTCTATTACCTTAAAGACATTTTCGGACTGGTTTTTGCCGTCCATCTCGCACTCCTCATCTTCCTGATATACGCAATTACGCTCGCTTTGTGGTCATACATAAAGCGCAAAAGGCCCAGAATTGTCTTTGCATACCTCCTTTTTGCCCTCGACATTACGATTTACACGCTCATCATCTTTACAACTGGCGGATTGGACAGCTCATTTTTGTTCCTCTATGCGATAGCGGTCATAGCGGCTGCGATAGTGCTTTCTACGCGCGGCGCATTTTTCGCGGCAACCTACTCAAGCCTGATGCTTTTCTTCATGGCGTTTCTGATCTATCGGAACATAGTCCCGCCGACTGAATTTTTCGATAAGGCTGACAATTTGCAGGTGTATGACAGCGACCTCTTCTTTCAGGCTTTCTTTCAATCCCTTTTCCTATTCCTGATCGCTGCCTTTTCAAGCTACTTCACTGAGGCCATAAAGTCGAAGACCATAGAGCTCGGCAAGCTTCGAGAATCGCTGATGCGCGCAAGGATGGACACCTCGGCCATACTTCAAAACATACCTTCGGGCGTGATTGTGGCCGATAAAAATGGGAAGATCCATTACATAAACGATGCTGCCAGACAGATTTTGAATTTAAACGGGGAAAAGATATCGAATTTGAGGCAGATCGGGGGACAGTGGCCTCAGGTTTACAGCGATTTTGAGCGGTATGTCAGCCGTTCGGAGGTCGGATCGGCACCTTTCAAAAGCGAGATCAGCAGAGAGGACAAAAGTTACATCGTCACACTCTCCAGATTTAGTGATTCTGACAGGTATATCCTCACGATAGAGGACATAACCGAGCAGAGACGGCTTCAGGAGAAGCTGCGCGAACAGGAGCGATATGCGTTGCTGGGGCAACAGATGGCGGAAATGGTTCATTCTCTGGGCAATCCGGTCGCCGCTCTCAAGGGCGTGGCTCAAATCCTCCAGTCAGGCACATCTCAGGAGAACATGCAGAAGTTGTTGAAGATAATGGAACAGGAGCTTTCGAGGGTGTCGTCTATATTGCACCGATACCGCCAGTTTTCAGGCGTCCACGCCATATTCCCTCAGCCGATAAAACTGCGAGAATTCTTCAGTTCGTTGGTGCGTAAGGTCAGGTATATGAGCGAAAGCGGTGGCGTAGAGATAGTGCTGGGGTTCAGAAATTCGCCTGAGATCGCTGAATTCGACGCCGAGAAGTTAGAGGAAGCGCTCGTCAACATGGTGAGGAACAGCATTGAGGCTCTGCATGAAGGCGGCACGATAAAGATATCCGTGTGTGGCCCGGAAGAAAGCATCGAGGGCTTCAGAAAACACTGGAAGATCCCGACAGGACAGTGGGGGGTGTGCATTTCCGACAATGGGACAGGTATTTCCAGAGAGGCCGTCAACAAAATTTTTACGCCATCGTTCACAACCAAGGCTCAGGGCCTTGGGCTCGGCCTCGCCATAACCAAGCGGATAATCGAGGTGCATGGCGGCTCGATAGATTTTGATACGGAACAGGGTAAAGGGACAATTTTTGTTGTAACATTGCCTTTAAAAGTAAGGAGTTGAAGGTATGGGGAGGATACTCGTTGTGGATGATGAGGTTGGGATAGCCAACATGCTGCAGATAGCTCTCTCTCAGGAGGGCCATGATGTGGATGTCGCATATTCCGCCAGAGAAGCGCTTGAAAAGGCTACGGATAACCCACCGGATGTCGCTGTAATCGACATAAGGATGGAAGGGATGAGCGGGTTGGATTTGCTCTCGGCGCTCAGGAACATCGGCGATGTAACCGTAATAATGATGACGGCTTACGCATCCGTTGAGTCAGCGGTGGAATCTCTCAGAAAAGGCGCTTTCGACTACATCATGAAGCCGTTTGACATCGATGAGATGAAGGTCGTGGTTGATAGGGCGTTTGAATATCGGAAGTTGATGAAGGAGAACCGCAAGCTTCGTGAGGAGATCAGGAAATATCGCCGATATGAAAAGCTGATCGGGGAGCATCCAGCGTTCCGTGCCGTGCTGGAAAAAGTCAGAATTATCGCCAAAACGGATTCGACAGTGATGATTTACGGGGAGAGCGGCACAGGTAAGGAGCTTGTAGCCCGCGAATTGCACTCTTTGAGCAACAGGGCAAACGGCCCGTTCGTGGCAATTAACATGGCCTCGATCCCTGAGGATCTGCTTGAGAGCGAGCTGTTCGGCCATAAGAAGGGGGCTTTCACCGGTGCATCGTACGACAAAAAGGGACTTTTCGTGGCTGCAAACGGCGGGACCCTTTTCCTTGATGAGATAAGCGAGACCTCTCCGAAGCTTCAGGCGAAATTGCTGCGGGCCATCGAATCGAAAGAAATCACACCGCTCGGAGCCACAAAGCCCATAAAAGTGGATGTTCGCATAGTTGCAGCCACTAACAAGAACTTAAAACGGCTTGTCGAGGAGAAGAAGTTTCGGGAAGACCTGTTCTATCGACTGAATGTGATAACTATCAGGATTCCGCCTTTGAGGAAGCGAAAAAGCGATATCCCGCTGCTCGTTGACTACTTCCTCAACAAGTATTCCGTCCGTCACGGGCTGCCGAACAAGAAGATAACGCGTGAGGCGCTGGATATCCTCACGAAATACTCGTGGCCCGGCAATGTGAGGGAGCTTGAGCATGTTATCGAACAGGCCCTCATACTGTCTCAAGGGGATACGATCGATGTCGATGATCTGCCAAATGAGATCAAAAATGCGGTCAAGCGTGACAAATCAAGCCGTTCCTTCATGGGGCTTCTGGAGCAGGAAGGCCTGATTTCTCTTGAGGAGTTGGAGGAAAAATACATCCAGATGGTGCTGAACGATACCGGATGGGACAAACGGCGTGCTGCGGCGATACTCGGGATCGATCTCTCAACGCTTTACCGCAAGATTACCAAATACAACATCAAAAAGGAGGACTGAGAGGATGGTTCAGAGGTATCTTTTGCCGGAAATGGCGGAGTTGTGGTCGGAAGAGACCATGTATAGGAGCTGGCTCGATGTTGAGCTTGCCGTTGCAGAGGCGGAAGCCGAGGAGGGGATAATTCCTGCCGAAGTCCCGAAAAAACTTTCGGAGACGATAGATCGCCTCGACATCCTATCTTTTATCAAAAGGGCAAAGGAGATTGAGAAATCAGTTGATCACAATGTGATAGCCTTCCTGATGGCTCTCGAGGAGGAGATGGGCGAACTGTCGCGGTTCGTCCATTACGGACTTACCTCAAGCGATGTGGTTGATACGGCTCAGATGCTGGTTCTCCGCCAGGCACTTAACCTTATTCTCGACAAGCTTGAACATGTTTGCCTGCTCCTCGCTGAAAAGGCGAAATCCTTCAAATACCAGCCGATCATGGGCAGGACGCACGGCGTTTTTGCTGAGCCGACATCGCTCGGCCTGAAGTTTCTCGGCTATTACTCCGAGGCATTGAGGAACATGGGGAGGCTTGAGACCGCCATCGAGCATGTGTCCTACGGGAAAATCTCAGGTGCTGTCGGAAATTACAGCTTCATCTCACCGCTCGTGGAACAGAAAGCCCTCGAGAAACTCGGTTTAAAGCCAGAGCCTGTGTCCACGCAGATCGTGCCCAGAGACCGACATGCCTTTGCGCTGTCGGTGGTTGCGCTGGTTGCCGAGATGATCGAGAGGTTCGCTCTGGAGCTCCGTCTTTTGCAGAGGACGGAGGTTCAGGAGATGTTTGAGCCGTTCGGAAGGGCGCAAAGGGGCTCGTCTGCGATGCCTCACAAACGCAATCCCATAAAGTCCGAAAGGCTTGACGGCCTGACGCGTGTGATTCGTGGGGCGATGCTCACTTCTCACGAAAATGTAGCCCTATGGCATGAGAGGGACATTTCTCACTCTTCTGCCGAGCGTTACATACTGCCGGATGCGACATCGACGCTCTTCTTCATGCTCGATCAGTTCATCAAAATTCTGAGAGGCCTTGAAGTGAGAACCGAAAGGATAGACCACAACTTGATCCAATTCGGAGATTTCTACCTCTCGGAGCCGCTACTCCTCGCCCTCGTTCAAAAGGGTGTCATGCGCTCCGTGGCTTACAAATGGGTTAAAGAGGTGGCTCACAATGCATTTGAGAAAAACCTATCGTTTTCGGAGGAGGCAAAGAAACATCCCGAAATACGGAAAGTGCTGTCCGAACAGGAGATAGACAAAGCGCTTGGCCACGACTACCTCAGGTGGGTTGACGAGATTTTTGAGCGGTTTGACTTGTGACGGGAGCTAATTAGCCGGAGATGACTCAATAACTGGCAGTTAGAGTGAGTAATTTCATCCAGTTCGGTATGAGTCGATTTAAGATTTTAGCAGCGTTTAAGGTGGTAATTGGGGAATCGGGTTTTGTATTTCCACTATGAATGTGGATGGAAGCAGGATGTATGATAGTTTTCCAGTCCTTTTTCGCATCGAGATAAACCCCGTGATATATCATCCCATAGCATATAATTCAAGCCCTTAAACTTTCACGGGAGCAAGATTATGGCTGAAAAAAAGAAATACCCTCAGGTTGCGATCGTCGGAAGGGTAAATGTCGGGAAATCAACACTTTTTAACAGGATTGTCGGGAAACCGTTAGCTGTGGTCGATTCCACGCCGGGCGTGACTCGCGACAGGATCAGGAAACCTGTCGAATGGGACGGCATCCTGTTTGAAGTCATTGATACAGGCGGGCTTTTCCCTCCAGATGAGGACGCAATCTGGCCCGTTGTCAGAAAACACATCGAGAAGGCGGTCGATGAGGCCGAGATCGTGCTGTTTGTCGTTGACGCAAAATCCGGACTGACGCCTTACGATGAGGAAATCGCCGACTGGCTGAGGACAAAGGACAAAGATGTCATTCTGGTGGCCAACAAGACCGAAGGCAAAAGCAAGGCCGTCGAGGAGTTCTATTCGCTTGGCATGGGTGAGCCGATCGAGATATCGGCAGCTCATGGATACGGCGTGGGCGACCTCCTCGATCGGGTTGCTGAGATATTGAGGGACAAAGGCTTTACGCCGTCCGATGAGGAAAGCCGCGACCGCATCAAGGTCTCAATTCTCGGGCGCCCAAATGTCGGGAAATCGTCGCTCCTGAACGCCATCGTCGGGCAGGAGATCAGCGTGGTGTCCGAGGTGCCGGGCACAACACGCGACTCGGTTGACATCGAGACCGATGATTTCATCTTCGTCGATACGGCCGGCCTCAAGCGGAAATACAAAGATGAGATCGAATACTTCGCACACCTCAGGAGCATGCGTTCCCTGCATTTCGGCGAGGTCATAATCGTCGTCATGGACATATCCACGCCCATAACGCGCATGGACAAGCGGATACTCGGCACGGTGCTCGAAGAAGGCAAAGCGGCGATAGTCGCGCTCAACAAAGCCGATCTGGTTAGCGGCACGAAACGCAAGGAGCTCTTCCCGCACATCCAGTCCGAGCTGATTTTCGCTCAGTTCGTGCCTAAAATCTTCACTTCAGCGGTCACAGGCGAAAATCTGGACTACCTCAAAGTCCTCATCAAAAAGGTCTATGAGGAGTGGGGGCGCAGGGTCGATCGCGAGAAGCTGCTCGATGTGGTCGGCAAGGCCGTCGATCGATACAACCCGCCCTATCAGATATTCGATGTCAGGCAGGTAAAGGTTCGGCCGCCGCATTTCAAGTTAATTGTGGAAAAGGAGTTGCCTGTCCATTACATCAGGTATCTTGAGCGGCACATACGCGACAACTTCGGGTTCCTCGGAACGCCGATATTCTGGGAACAGGTCGAGAAACGCAAGCGGAAAAAGAGGCGCTGAGCCGTCAAACCTCTATCTCAGGCAGCGTCTCCCTCACGAATTTGATGGCCTTCTGGATATCCTGCTGGTAGTTCCTGTCATGTTCTATGTAAGGGATTTCTTCGCGCGCCATCGAGTGGATTTCCTTCAGGATCGGCGATGTCTTATCCGCTCCTCTGAGGTCGAGCGCCTGCAACGCCGAGAGGAATTCGATTGCGATCACCTTCTCGGTGTTCTCCACTATCTGGTATGCCTTGAGCGCAGCGGTCATGCTCATCGAGACATAATCTTCCTGATCCGCAGAGGTGGGAATTGAATCGACGGATGCCGGATGGG
>JALVZN010000042.1 GCA_027037615.1 Caldifarciminota bacterium
TCAATGTCGAAGATCTGGTTGACGATGTAGGCGGTGGCGGAGATCAGGGTCAGCGAGAGCATTGCCAGCCAGAACCTGCCGCAAAACGGAAGGTCAAATCCGTGGAGCGAGCCCCTGAATTTGGCGGTGTAATGCCCGTAAAACAGGAACATCCACACGGGCATCATGAGCGTGGGCCTCAAAAGCATGATGTAGTCCCAGAGGTCGGCTTTCCTTTTCATCCCCGCCTCCTATCCCGAATTTTCCACGACATGAACGGCATGCACATGGTCGCAGGGGCGTCCTCGGCGATATGCAGGGGTGTAAATCTGCCCGTGCAGCCTCTAAAAGGGCGTCGGAAGATGTAAGTGGCTGGCCAATCCGCATCAAAGTTGCTGTTTTCCATCGTCATCCTTTCCCGATTTCCATGCGTCAAATTCCAGATAAGGAACTGTAAGCTTACATACTAACCGCCTTTGATGTCAACATGCCGTCATCACTCATTTAAAATGTTACTGAAATGAAACCGCTCACCAAATGATAATGTTACCAAAATGGAGGTAAAATATGCACAAAAAGCTACCTATGAGCTTCTCGGGAAGGCGCAAATATTTGTTCCTGATGGAACCTCGCTACAAAAAGGCCTCTAAGGAAGAAAAACATATCCTCCTCAACGAGATGCAACAGGTCACAGGTCTCCACCGTAAATCAATCATCTGCCTGATGAATGGGCTATATTCCAGCTCCAAACGTGAACCCTGCCCTCGCCACAAGAACGACAATAGATTTGTAGAGCAGAGAAACAGCTTTCTCATCCGTTCATACATAGGCAATGACCGGCTTGACACGGTGGCTCAAACAATACTGCTCAACAGGATTTATCAGAAGCTATGGCTTTATCACAATTTCTTTCTGCCATGCAGGAAGACGGTGAAGAAGGAAGTTGTGGCTTCAAGCACAGGCACACTTAAGGTCAGGAGGAAGTTTGATCAAGCTGTCACACCTTTAGAGAGGCTTGAGAAACTCAATGCCATCGAACCCGAGAAGCTGGAGTTATTGAAAAGTTTGCGAGCTGAGACAAATCCGTTAGATCTCCGAGAAGAAATCTACAAGCTTATAAATGAACTTTACGCATTGCCTATGGCTAAACCTGGGGGTAGTGAAGACATCCGCCGAACTTTAAACCTACCCATAGAATTGCTTGATGAGCTACTCTCTGTTCGGTGAGGTTAAGTAACATTATCAAATGGGAGTTAACATTTTCTCGGTAACATTTTCATTTGACTTGACACTGAGTCCGACCTGGGTAAGTGAAAAACATTGGCAAGACACTAACCCCACCTATAGAATTCATGGTGGAGCCACACTTTGTTCGGCGATGTTTGATAACATTTCAAATAGAAGTTAACATTTCTATTCGACCTGAAACATACGTAACAGCTTCAAGATGTGTTAACCGTCCTCAAATCCCCTCTAACCCCGCATTCACGATTTTTATCAGTTCTGGCAGGAAGATCGGCAGGTCGTTCGGGAACCTCGCAGTGACGATCCTCTCGTCAACCACGATCGGCGCATCCACCCACTCAGCGCCTGAGTTAATCACATCGTCACGAATTGAAAAGAAACTGGTCAAGCGCCTGCCTCTCGTGAGACCCGCTGAAATCAGCACATGAGGTGCATGGCAGATGGCGCCTATCACAGCACCGTTGTCGTAGGCCTTCCTCACGAACTCAATGACCTCAGGATACCTGCGGAGTCGGTCAGGTGCATGTCCACCGGGTATGAAAACCAGATTCACATCCGTCGGGTTAACCGATTTGATTTCAATGGCTTCCACCTTCAACCCCACCTTGCCGCTGTATGTCCCCTGAGACGGAGCTGCAACCGTAACTTCAAAGCCCGCCTCAAGGAATCGATAATACGGAACGATGTATTCCACATCATCAAAGCCTGTTTCTACCAGAATGACCGCCTTTTTCATGGCATCCCTCCTTACCCTAACAAAATCCCCATGATGATGCCGAGAATGGCACCAACAAAGACCTCAAGGGGCGTGTGACCGAGCAGCTCGACGAGCCTCTCACGCCCCACCTTATGCTGCATCTGAAGCTCCTCGATCATGCGATTAATCACAGCGGCCTGTTTGCCCGCTGCACGCCTCACACCAGTGGCATCGTAAGTCACTATCAGGCTGAACATTGCGGTAACGGCAAATATTGTGCTCGAAAAACCTTCCCTCAGACCGACCATCGTGCTCAGTGCAAACACTGTCGCGGTATGAGAGCTTGGCATGCCGCCTGTGCGCACCAACCACCTGAAATCAACTTTGCCGCTCCGCAGCAGATAGATAAAGAATTTCAATGATTGAACAAAAATCGAAACGACGAGCGTGTTCCAGAGCAGCGTATTGTGCAGGAAATCTTTTATCATCAGTGGTCTCTCTCGACTATGAATTTAGCAAGTTCTATCAAAGGCCACGCTATTTCAGGCCCTATGTTGTAGTGTGCGAGATCTATCGCTTTGTCAACCAGCTCGCGGGCACGCCTCATGGACTCTTCCACCCCGTAGAGAGCCGGATATGTGGATTTACCAGCAGCCTCATCGTTCTTTATAGGTTTGCCGAGCTTCGTTTCATCTCCAACGACATCGAGCACATCATCCGTGATCTGGAAAGCGAGTCCGATAAGGTCTCCTATCTCCCGATAGATCGGGACGAGCCTTTCGTTCTGAGCCGCTATGCCACCGATCGTCAACGCTGCGCGTATGAAGCCGCCAGTCTTGCGCGAGTGGATGTAGTCAACTATCTCAGGTGTGGCCTCTTGCCCCTCATACATCAGATCATACGCCTGACCGCCCATGACACCGTCCACGCCGATCGCATCTATCAGCTCATCAAGCATCCTGAGCTTCACATCGTGAGGTAGTTTGCCCTGAATGAACAACCTGAACGCCTCGACAAGGAGCGTGTCGCCAGCAAGAACAGCTATTCCCTCGCCAAACACCTTGTGGTTCGACGGTTTGCCGCGCCGCATGTCATCGTCATCCATAGCAGGGAGGTCGTCGTGGATAAGTGTGAATGTGTGAATCAGCTCAAGTGCCGCCGCCTGTGGCAAAATCTCATGTTTTACATCCTCTCCACCAGCTATCTCATATCCCATGATGGCAAGCACAGGCCTGAGCCGTTTCCCGCCAGCAAACAGTGTATATCGCATGGCTTTACGCAAAATCGTAGGGCCCGGGCCATCCTCGGGAAGGAACCGCTCAAGTTCCTCCTCCACCATAATCTGTCGCTCTTTCCAATAACTCCAGAAATCTTCTCTCATCGCCTAACAGGATAAATTGAGCGGAGAAAGGTGTCAATTAGGGGATGAGGTACACGGAGAGGAATTTAACCGACAAGCTCGCTCAGCTCGTCAAACAATCTCGAAGCATTTCGTCTCATGTCAAAGTAATCTTTTGCGAGCCTGAGTGCGTTAATGCCCATTGACTTGCGAAGTGTATCATCGCTCCTTATGCGCTCGATTGAGGCAATTATCTGCTCCACATCGTTGGATTCCGAGTGGAGACCAGCCTGATACTCCTCAAGAAGTTGCGGGAATGCCCCACCTATGCTCACGACAACCGGTTTACCGGCCGCAAGATAATCTATCCCCTTGACAGGGAAGGCATTTTGCATCCAGATGTTGTCACGCAAAGTGACGATACCAAGGTCGGCAGCTTTTACTAAAGCAAATGTCCTCTGCCAATCCCTGACGCCAAGATATTTAAGGTTTTGAGTGTCAGTTTTTTCAAACAAAGGCCTATCTTTGCCATCACCTACTATCCAGAAATCCACATGGGGCATCCTTTTGATCACATCTAACAGGACCTCGGCGCCGTGATTTCGGCCGAGTATGCCGCTGTATATCACCGTGAACCTTGACTTTGGAGGCTCAGACGACGCCTTTATCCTACCTGCCTCATCGAGATCCACGCCGTTAGGAATCCACAGCGTTCGTTCCAGAGAGTAAATCTTCTGGAGATGTTGCAGGATGAATGGCACAGGAGACACGATGATCTGAGCTTTCCTGTAATAGCTTGCCATCAATCTGGCTATGACATTGACCACCATGTGACATGCGGCGCCACAACTATCCTGAGTTAGCAAGATTTCCGGCCACGGATCCCTGACATCGATGACCAGGGGCACGCCCAACATATCCGAAAGGAAACTGCCGAGAAACACGCAACCAAGTGGTGGGGTGGTCGCAAAAACGATGTCAAAATTGCGATTTCTGAAAATATTGAAGAAATGTCGAGCTTTGATGTAAAACGAGATGTTGTTTATCAGCTTGGAGGCAATTGTGCCGCCGCTCGGTGTTGGCACAACCGGAATTCTTATGACATCCAGCCCCTCTCCAAGGTGCTCGATACGAAAGAAATCCCTGTCATACCCCTTGCTTATCCGTCCCGTAGGGTAATTCGGCACCTCAGAGACAACGGTTATGCGTGCGCCGCGCCTCAGCCAGAACTTAACAAAATTTCGAGCCCTGTTAGCCGCCGCCCCAACTTCAGGTGGGAAAAATTGAGTGACATAAAGGATTCTCATTGCCAGATTGCCTCCAAAAGATTTAACGCCATTGGGAGTGCCATATTTTGAAGACCTTAACGCCCGATTGTCAAAGAAAAAGGCATATAACCAGGCGTTGATATGAAACAGGGATATACATTTCGGTTTTGAGAAAAGATTTTGGACGGATCGGATCTGGATTTAGAAAATTTGTGTCTATTTCATTCGTCTTCAATGGGTTTTGTGATGTTGAAGAAATGCAGCACTAACGCCTTCAAAAATCCACAACAATTGTTGACGAAAATGGAATTAGCGGTTAACCTATGGGCACCTATGTGGATACTTGGAATTGATATTGGTGGCTCAAAAATTGAGGTGGTATTATCTCAGGGCGATAGAGTGGTCTCGACCTACCGAACCGATGGCATCAACCGCCAGATAGCCGGTGAGGAGATGCTTGCCGCAAAACTTTCAGAGGTCGTCGGCCATGTTCTCCACAATCACGGGCTGGTTCGTGCCGATGTCCTTGTGGCGGGCGGCGCCGGGCTTGGCCGAGCCAGAGAGCAACACAGTCTGGAGCATATCCTGAAATCTCACGGCCTTGCCGATAGGATTATCGTGAGGAGTGACGCTGAGATCGCATTGTGGGGAGCGCTTTCCGGTCTGCCGGGAGCCGTGACGATAGCTGGCACAGGCTCCATCGTTTATGGCCGAAATGAAAAAGGAAAGGTTTACCGTGCTGGCGGTTACGGTTATGTGATAGGCGATGATGGGAGCGGGTTCTGGATAGGTCGAGCCGGGCTCAGGGCGGCTATCGCCGCCGCTGAGGGATGGGGTGAGCCAACAGTGTTGAAAGACCTTGTTCTCAAAAGGTTTAGTGCGAGGCAGATAGAGGACATAATACCGAAAATTTACGACGGCTCGCCTCAGAAAAATGTCGCTGAGTTCGCCCTGACGGTTATCCAGACGGCGGAAAACGGCGATGAGGTGGCGAAACGAATCGTGCTGGAAGCGGCAAAACGACTCGCTATCGTGTCTGTTAGCCTCCTTAACAGGTTGAAACTGAAAGGCCAGAAAAGACTGCGATTATCCGGAAGCGTATTCAGAAACAGCACCTATCGAGAGCATTTCGAGTCCATAGTCCGAAAAGAATGTCCCGATATAGACATCGGAGTTGCAGAGCATAGCCCTTCCTATGGTGCTATTCTCCTTGGGCTGAGCCATGTCCACGAGAAAGAAAAGCACAAAGTCTAAGTCCGGCACATCGAAGAAGACCACATCCCGCAAGAAATTGCTGATAGTGGAGTCTCCCACAAAGGCTAAGACCATCAAAAAATACCTTGGCCGCAATTTTGAAGTCATCGCTTCCAAAGGCCATGTTAAGGATCTCCCCAAAAGTCGGCTTGGAGTTGATATCGACAACGATTTCGAGCCGCACTACATCACGATAAAGGGCAAGAGCGAGGTCCTCAAAAAGCTGAAGCAGCGCGCAGCCAGGTCCTCAGAGGTGTATATCGGCAGCGACCCTGACCGTGAGGGCGAGGCAATTGCATACCATGTGGCGCAGGAGATAAAGAAGGCCGGTCAGGATAACATCAAGCGCGTCCTGTTCTACGAGATAACGAAGGATGCCGTCAAAAAGGCCATCAAAGAGCCTCAGGACATCGACATGCGCAAGGTTGAAGCGCAGATCGCCCGCCGCATACTCGACCGACTTGTCGGATACAAGATAAGCCCGTTGCTGTGGAAAAGCGTTCGGAAAGGGCTGTCCGCAGGCCGCGTTCAGACCGTCGCACTGAGGCTCCTTGTAGAGCGCGAGAAAGAGATTCAGGCGTTTAAGCCCCAAAAATACTGGAAACTGTTTGTCTATTTCGAGAAGGACGGCATCGTTTTTAAGGCTCAGCTGCCGGACAGGATAGAGGACGAAAAAGAGGCCAAAAGGCTGGAGCAGATGGCGAAGGACGGCGTTTTTGAGGTCGTAAGCTTCAACAAAAGCAAAAAGCACATCTCTCCACCTCCACCTTTTAAAACCTCTACCATGCAGCAGGATGCTGCAAACGAGCTCGGCTACTCATCACGCCAGACTATGCGCATAGCACAGCAGCTTTACGAGGGCGTCGAGCTGCAGAATGGCAACATGGTCGGACTTATCACCTACATGAGGACGGATTCCGTTCGCATGGCCGATAAGGCGATCGAACAGGCGCGCAAATTGATAAAACAGGCTTTCGGCGATTCCTATCTCCCGTCCAAACCTCACAAGTTCAAAGACAAATCTTCAGCGGTTCAGGGTGCACATGAGGCGATCAGGCCGACGAATTTTGAGCTTACACCTGACTCGCTGCCTTCTTCGATCGAGAAGCACCTTTCGAGGCTGTATTCGCTCATCTGGAGACGGGCGCTGGCTTCCCAGATGAAGGAGGCCGAGGTTGAGGTTAAGAGTTTGAAACTCAAGCATGAAGACATAACGCTGACTGCTGAAGGCAAGAAACTTTTGTTTGACGGGTTTTACCGCATCTACGGCCGCAAGCCGCAGGACATCCCCCTTCCTGAGTTCAGCCCCGGTGAGAAGCTCAGACCCATCAAGGTTGAGCTTGAGGAGCGGGAGACTGAGCCTCCAAAACGCTACACTGAAGCAAGCCTGATTCGGGCGCTCGAAGCCAAAGGCATCGGCAGACCGTCCACTTATGCGCCCACGATCGCTACGCTCTTTGACCGCGAATATGTGGTCAAGGAAGGGAAGGCGTTGAAACCCACAGAGCTCGGCATGCTCGTCGCTGACCTTTTAATTCCGAGGTTCCCCGAGCTGTTCGATGTCGGTTTCACCGCCAGGATGGAAGAGGAGCTCGACAAGATCGAGGAAGGGCAGAAGACCAGATTGCAGCTCCTCAAGGAATTTTATGAGAGGTTCAGCGAAGAGCTTGAAAAGGTTGAGTCGCAAATAGATGAGATGAGGCAGCAGAGCGTTCAGGTGCTGGACGAGAAATGCCCGATTTGCGGACGCCCACTCGTCGTCAGGTGGGGCAGATACGGGAAATTCATCGCCTGCTCCGGTTATCCTGAATGCAAATACACCCGTCCAATATTTGATGTTGTCGAGGGCGTCAAATGCCCCAAATGTGGGTCCGACATAATCAGGCGGCGGAGCAAGAAGGGGCGCATCTATTACGCCTGCTCAAACCCAAAGTGTGACTTTTATCTCTTTCAGGAACCTGTTGGCGTGAAATGTCCTGAATGCGGCTATCCGCTCATGGTGAAGGTCAGGAAGGGGAGGGGCAAGAACAGCAAGTTTATCCTCAGATGCCCTCAGTGTGGCCATGAGATGGATATGCCTGAGGATGTTGAGGCCGCCAAATCGAAAAAGAAGTGATCACCATCTGAATTCCAGCTCAATGCCCGTCCCAAACTCGCCGCTCCGTTCGCGCTCAGCGTAAACTGCTATGTTCCTCCTGAGGAAATACTTGATCTGGACTGTGAAATGATCCACTGCGCGCGGGTCGTAGCTGTATCTGAACAGCATGTTCGGCGATGGCCTGAATCCCACGGTAAAGCTGGTGTAGTTCCCGCTCCACGGGTCAGCCTGCACCATGAACTCCGATATGCCGATGCCGTAGGATGATAGCAGGTTTCTTATCTCGCGGGACACCATTCCCTCGGCGAAAGAGAGCGCCCGTTTCCTGATCAGCTCGATGTCCTCCCTCTCAAGCTGCAGCTCTCCAAGTGTCCTGCCGAATGCTATGAGCGAGACTATGTCCAGCCTGTCCATTGGTGGCTCGGATGTCAGTTCGATCTCAGGATGTTTCAATGTGCCGGTTATCATGATGGTGACTATCACCGTGTCGGCGACTACGCCTTCCGCTTTGAGGTGTATCTCAGGGTTCATGGTTGGGCCGCCTGCAAGCCTGACCCAACCTTCAGTTATGTCAAATCGCCTGTCGAGATAGTAGAACTGCCCGTTGAGCACCCGAAACTCGCCTGTCGTGACGACATTCACTTCATCCTCTTTGGAGATCACGATGTCCATCGATAGCTCCATCTCAAGGTTCGGATTGTAGAAGAAGATGTTTCTGTCGCCATACAGATGGTATCTGAACCTGATCGGCGACGGCTGAGGGCTCGATGAAGTCATCGCCCCACCGCCGAATGGGATGTTGATATGCGCTTCGTTCAAGTTTATGTCTGCTCCGATAAATATCTGAGGAACAGGCCCTTTGATGGTTAACACGCCGCTGCCGATGGATGCGATCTCGTGGGTCGGATACATCGGC
This sequence comes from Caldifarciminota bacterium, assembly GCA_027037615.1. Taxonomy (GTDB): domain Bacteria; phylum Hydrothermota; class Hydrothermia; order B15-G9; family B15-G9; genus WGAI01. The sequence continues at coordinate 8,797 of JALVZN010000042.1, forward strand.
ACGCTGTCGAGTTTGAAAGTGAAATCCGTCAGAAGCTGGCGTCTGAAGACCATCTTGCCATGCCCCTGAATCCTTCCGTATTGGCCGGATCTCGCTTTGATATCCGATGCCACAAGCGAATCCCCTTCAAAATCGCCGCTGAATATGAGGTTCTGGAGCGGGGTGTTAGTGGATGTCAGCAGCGCATCCCTTACTATCGCTGTCAATCTGCCGCTCATGGAAGGTTTTGATATTGTTCCCTGCATGCGCACACGGGACATAAAGTAGCCATCACCAACAAGCATAAAATTTTTGACGAATGGCCTTAGAAGCGCTACATCGAAGCTGTCCGTGTCAAACGCAAGATAAATTTTTTTATCCGGTATCTCGAATTTCAACGGTTTAAGGGATAGGATCAAAGGCAAAAATCCCCTTGAGAACAGGGCTGTTCCGTCCCCGAGACGAATGGATTTTATGTTCAGGATCGAGTCAGCATAGGTCATCCTGAACTCGACGGAAAGCCCTTCGACAGCTCTGCCAATACGGTAAAGCATTTGAGATGTGTCGGCTACGACATGGGTTGAGTCGAAATTGCCGCTCAGCGTGATGTTCGGAGTGCTCAAGGTGTTCGTTATCTCTAACTTTCCGTTCAGATAGCCGCACAGCGGGACAAGACCTATCTTCTGAAGCTCATAAAACGATATGTCTCTGGTGAAAAGGCTTAACATAACCGTATCGGTCTGTGGGAAATAATGAAGGTCAAACGCCATTTCGCCTTCAAGGATGGAGGTTGTGTCGAGCTGGCCAAAGACCGTGTCGTTTCTGATGTAAAAAATCAGCGGAAACTCACCTGTTCTGTGGATTGTGGAATACCGGAAGTCAAGATAATCGATTGCGAAAAACAGGTCATTGGGCTCCTTCATGCTCCATCTGCCTTTCACCTGTGCATTCCCCGAGTCGCTTATCGCAAGAGAGACTGCCCAGTTGTTGGTGTCGCTTTTCAGATGGGATGTTAGGGCGAGGTTCGGGATGGTGACTTTCTGGAAGGTTGTTTTTTCGGCTCGGAGCACTACGCTGTCCGAATTCACATAAAACGACACCGTGTCCGATGAGAACATTTTTTTATACTTCAGGCCTACGGATCTACCTGAAACAGCGAATTTCACCAGTTTTTTGCCGATGAACTTGGCCTCGCCCGTGCCGAAAAGCCATCCGTGCCACTCGTGTGAAATTCTGGTGAGGTCAAGCGTGTCTATCTGGAAATTGGCGTTTAGCAACTGGTTCTTGAGGGTATAATCGCCATAAGCCATGCCTTTCATGTGGTAATCGTCAACGGATAGCTCATGAAACATTATTTTTCGGGTGGCACCCAGCAGGCTTGCCGAAACGAACACATTGTGGAGCCATTGTTTGGGAGTTCTCACGCTGTCCATCGCCACGCCGATCCACAAACTGTCCTCCTGACCGTATCCCCTTATGAGCCCCTCTCCAACAAACATGCCATACCCGTTGAACTTCGTATAAACCGATTTGTTGACCATGTCTATCTGGATGAAGGGGATTTGCAGGATCTCTTTGAAAGGTTGAGACACGACCACTGAACCGCGTTTTATGCTGAGCTTGTTGTTCGGCAGCATCGAAAAGTCGAATTTGATCGTGTCAAGCTGGAATTTGGAAGCAGTTGTGCCCCACAGGATGAAATTCCCCGTTTTCAGTTTGGTCATTGCTGAGAATTTCAGCGAATCTACGCGGATTAAATCGTGTTCTATCCTGAAAATCGAAGCTGTTATGGTGTCTTCGCCCATGAGCCCGGCTATTTTTTTGATGTTTATCAGACTGCTTTTGAGATGCAGGACGGCGAATTCGCCTTTTCTGTTCACCTTGAAGATGGTGTTCAGATTACCGAACTTACGGTTTTCCATCGTTATTTCGCCCACATCTATGTGAAATCTACCGTCGATGCCGTCCGACCATAAACCGATGTTCCCGTCTATGCGGTTTATTTCCAGAGTAATGGGTTTACCCGTGTCGATATCGACGATACCGTCTTCCAGAATTAGCTTTTCTATCGATAAGATGTGCTGTGGGATGCCTTTTATCTGGTGCTTTTTCTGTTGAGGCCTGTTTGCGGAAGAGTATTTGGGCATGTCGAACGAGAAGTTTGAGATCTTGAGGTAAAGGATGTTGCGGTTGATTATGGAGGAGATGTTGTATCTCACGATAAGGCTTTCGGCCTCAAATATGTCATCCGCCTTTATGTCATAAAAAATGAAGCCTTTGAGCGGGTTCAGGGAGAAACTTTTATAAGAGATAGGTGCCCCGAACCCCTTTTGCAGCATTCGAGGCACCTCTTTTTTGATTTTGAGATAGATGAGGCCAAGGAATATAGCAAGGATAAAGACAGTAGCAGCTAACGATCTCAGGAATCTGGACATTCTGCCCAGCAGCAAATCATAATGCCTTCTCTATTTTGCGAAGGCACTTTGTGCATACTTTCACCCGTTTCTTTTTTCCGTTTTCGATGATTGTTACTTTGTGCAAATTGGGTCTCCATTTTCTGCGTGTAAGGTTATGGGCGTGGCTAACTTTATTGCCGAATTGAACGCCCTTACCGCAAATGTAACAACGAGCAGCCATGTTTTTCTCCTCCTTGTTGAAAAATCATTCAGAAAGGCCTGAGATTGGCTGTTTAGTATAAATAACTTACGAATGCGTGTCAAACGCAGCTGATAACAGAAAAGCCCGAACGGCGCAGCCGTTCGGGCGTGGAATAGGATTTTGTCTGTTGTCCTTAGAACATGAGGATGAGTGCGAGCACAGCAAAGATGTCGATCACGATGAGGGTCACATTCAGGTCTTTCCACTTACCGAGGAAGAGCTTGATCAGGGTGTAAGTGAGGAAGCCCCAGATAATTCCCTGAGTGATGGAGTATGTGAGCGGAATCAGTATGAAGGCGACGAATGCGGGTATCGCCTCATCCATGGCTTTCCAATCGATGTTTCTGAGTGCCTGAGCCATGAAAACGCCGACCATCAGCAGCACCGGTGATGTGGCCACAGCTGGAACGAGCGAGAGCAACGGGCTGAAGAACATGAACGGGAGGAACAGCAGGCCTGCCACCACAGCGGTAAGTCCTGTGCGGCCGCCTTCCTCAACGCCAGCAGCGGACTCTATGTAAGTCGTGGCCGAGGATGTGCCGAAAAGCCCTGAGAATGTCGTTCCAAGTGCGTCAACCATAAGAGCTTTATCTACATTTATAGGCTGTCCGTTCTCATCTAAGAGGCCGCCGACCTGCGCCACACCAAGGAATGTGGAGATGGAGTCGAACATGTCAGTGAACAGGAGCGTAAACACAGGCCCGATCATGCCCCATTTGAGTGCTCCAGCTATGTCGAGTTTCAGAAAAACGCTGAGGCTCGGCATTTCGACGATCTTTTGCGGCACACGGGCTATCGGCTCTTGCAGCCAGCCAGCGTTGACACCGATCAGAGAGACGATTATGGCGATGATCGAGTTGATCACGATCGACAGCAGCAATGCGCCTTTTATCCTTGTCGATACAAGTATCCCGGCGATTATGAGTCCGAGAAGGAACAGGAGCGTCTGCGGGTTAAATCCGCCAAACGACACTATTGTGGCCCCGGTCTTGATAAACCCAACTTCTGCAAGGCCGATCAGGGCGAGGAACAGGCCGATACCAGCAGCCACGGCGTAGCGGAGCGAGGCAGGAATTGCATAAACAATCCATGTGCGCACCTTTGTAATGGTTAACAGTATGAAAATGATACCGGATACAAACACTGCCCCAAGCGCCGTCTGCCAGCTCACGCCCATTCCCAGAACAAGTGTGAATGTGAAAAACGCATTTATCCCCATACCGGGCGCCAGTGCGTAAGGAAGGTTCGCATAAAGCCCCATTAGTATGGATGATAGCGCACTTATGAGGACGGTCGCGAACAGCACGCCCGCAAAATCCATACCGGTTTTGGAGAGGATCATGGGGTTCACTATGATGATATACGCCATGGTAAGGAATGTGGTTATGCCGGCGATTATCTCCGTGCGGGTATCGGTTCCCC
>JALVZN010000043.1 GCA_027037615.1 Caldifarciminota bacterium
TGTGATGAAACCCGGCGAGACCATCCTGTCGATGGAGCTGTCTCACGGCGGCCATCTCTCTCATGGCAGTCCGGTCTCGTTCTCAGGCAAACTCTACAATGTAGTGCATTACGGGGTCAATCCTGAGACTGAGACCATCGATTTCGACCTTGTCGCAAAGCTGGCGAGGGAACACAAGCCGCGCGTGATAGTCACGGGCTACTCGGCCTATCCGCGCACGATCGAGTTCTGGAAGTTCAGGGAGATAGCGGACGAGGTCGGCGCCTACCTCATGGCTGACATAGCGCACATAGCTGGCCTTGTTGTGGCTGGGCTCCATCCGAATCCTGTTGAGTATGCGGAATTTGTTACTACGACCACACACAAGACGCTGAGAGGCCCGCGCGGCGGCATGATTTTGACGCGCAAGGAGTTCGCTAAAAAGATCGACAAAGCGATCTTCCCCGGCATTCAGGGCGGCCCGCTGATGCATGTCATTGCCGCCAAGGCTGTCGCTTTCAAAGAGGCCGAATCCCCTGAGTTCCATGAGTATCAGAAGCAGATCGTGGCGAACGCTAAAGCGCTCGCAGAAGCGCTCAAAGAGCATGGATTCAGGCTTGTTGCAGGTGGCACGGACAACCATCTCATGCTCGTCGATCTGAGGTCGATCGGCATCACGGGCAAAGTCGCCGAGGAAGCGCTTGGTAAGGCCGGCATAACGGTGAACAAGAACACCATCCCGTTCGATCCGCAGAAGCCCACGGTGACGAGCGGCATAAGGATTGGTGTGCCCGCCGTGACGACACGGGGCATGAAAGAGGCGGAGATGAAGAAGATAGCCGCCATGATCTCAAAGGTGCTGAAAGCGCCTGACGACGAGGCAATTCTGAAAGAGGTCAAGGGCGAGGTGCAGGAGCTGGTGCAGGAATTCCCGCTCTATGCCGAAAGGCTGGAAGTTTACGAGAAATTGCTTGGACTGAAATAATTTCGGGTGCGGCCGCCCTTAAGGGCGGCCGCACATAACCTCAGGATGCCTCTCCTCCGCAATCACACCCTTTAAGTAACATAGCTACAAAGCTTTTTACTACCCTGCCAACCGCCCTGCGAAAGCCCGTCGCCTCAGGATTTTCAAATTGCATGTAAATCGTTTTGATCACATCGTCGAACACGCGCCTGAACTCCACAAGATCGCTGTCTTTCGCAAGATTCCCTTCCCAGACCGTTCGGCCGTTACGCTCGACAACCGTCATGGATGTGGCCACATTGAACCTGACCGTCGTGCCGTCGGTGAATGTGTAGATCTCAGTCTCGCCCTCACGCCTGAACCCTGTGAGCCATACCATTTCTTAGCCTCCTTGCACAAATTTGCATTATAACAACCAAAATTTTAATAGCATCAGCGCAATTGCTCAAGTTCGCTGGCCGCTTCGAGCGTCTGATTTGGGCCGTGAAGCCTTATCTGCTGGTGCGCAGGAGGGAAACCGCATGAACAGCCTCATCCTCTGGAGGCTTACTGATTTAGATGGAATTGCGGACAGCGTCTCTTGAAACTCGCCATCTTTTAGTTTACCTTGCATGGCAAACCCAAACATGGAGGACGGCATGAACGCTATCACTGAATATTTAAAGGCAGGTGTGGACATAATTTATTCGCCACAAAGGACTTTTGAGCATTTGAAAGAGAAAGATCTCAGGTCTCCATGGCTCATGCTGGTGGTGCTCATGGTTTTCAGCACTTTCATTTCGCTGGCTGCTGCGCCCATCTACATGAAACTCTTTCAGGCTGAAGCGGCCAACATGGAGAACATGCCCCAGGTTAACATCACATTTTTCTATGTGCGCGCGTTCATAACCGGGCTTATTGCCTTCCCGCTGATGCTCTTCATCGAAGCGCTCGTTTACTACATCTTCGCCCCGCTTGCCGACGCCGAGCTGAGTTACATGGACATGTTTCAGGTGGTGGTTTACTCGTCCGTGATCACGGTGATAGCGCAATTTCTGAAGGTGTCGCTTGTCGCCCTCACAAACAATGTGTTCATAACCTTCTCGTTGGCGGTATTTTTGCCGCATGATGAGGTATCGAGGACATTCATCGGGCGTTTTCTGGCTCAGCTCGACCTATTCGCCATCTGGTCGGTTTACATAATCGGCGTTGGAATGGCGGTCAAAGGGAACTCGAAGAAAGAGAAGACCCTGCTCGTTACTTACTCGGTGTGGCTGGTGTGGAAACTGTTTGTTGCGGTTCTGGGCAAATACGCAAATGCAGGGCGTAACGCCGGCAACGCTGCAGGTTGATCCATGGAAGAGATCAAATTCCCCATTGTCGAGCATGTCCGTGGTGGCGGCAAAGTGATTCTCGAGGAGATGCTGGGCGATGACCTCACGCCCGCGCGCGTCGCTCGCATATCCTACGGCTACGCAGGTGAATACGGCAGGCTTGTCGAACGGTTGAATGACCTTGAAGCGAACCTGATGGACATGGTCAAAAAGCTGCGCAAGGGCTGTGTCACGGCGGAACAGGTCGAGGCACAAAAGGCGGAAATTCAACGGATTAGAGGGAGGATGGAGGAGCTCGACCGAAAGTTGCTCAATACGCTCTTAGATCTCGGCCACTACTCCCCGTTTGAGCAGCAGGTTTTTCGGTTCTGTCTGTGCGGCGTGCCGATGTATGTCGGCGAGCAGATACTCAGGCATCGCATAGCCAGCCCATTGAAGCGCTCTTTCAGATACACGCGGCCGGATGCCACACTTCAGGATGATGCATCTCTCGAAGAGTTAAACAGTTTCATGCACATTCCGCCGGAACTTCTCGGAATAAAGAAAAGCGGGCGGTTCAAGGCGAGTGAGCAGGAGCTCAACGAACTTGCGAAATCGATATTTGAACATGTGAGAAGGGGGTTTGAACTCTACGAACGGCTCAGGAGCATGGGGTTGAGGAAAGAGGCGGCAAGGACGGTGTTGCCTTGGGGACTCAGAACCGAATTCTACTGGACGATAAACATGCGATCGCTGTTCAACTTCCTCGATCTGAGGCTTCAAAAAGCGGCACAATGGGAAACGAGGGAGATAGCCAAAGCTGTCGCCAGAATCCTGCTCAAAGTGGCGCCTGTGACAACATCCACTTACATGAGAAACAAGGGGTTGCTTGAGCTTCTGGAGCTGTAAGTTCGGGACTAAGCCTCTTTTTTCAGAACCTGGACCTGATCGACCCCGTCGATTTCTTTAAGCTGAACCTTTACCACCTGATCATCGGTCGTGGTGATCACCCGTCCGTTGTAGTCGGACAACATCGGAAGTGCGCGGTGACCGCGATCCACGAGGTTGAGCAGTCGGATGGCCGAAGGTTCGCCCATCTCAAGCAGCTTTTCAATGGCGGCCCAGGTGGTTTTGCCCGTGTATATCACATCGTCAACGAGGATTATGACCTTGCCGTTGATGTCTTCAGGGAGCTGGATTTGCTTTACGACAGGCCGTTCGGACACGAGCTGCAGGTCATCGGTGTAGAACTTTATCTCCATTGACCCGATCTCCACATCGATGCCTGTGACTTCCTTAATTTTACGCGCGAGCCGCTCGGCGATCGGCACACCCCGCCTCATGATCCCAACAAGAACCAGCTTGTCAAGATCCTCGTGCTCAATAATTTCCATTGCCAGCCTGTCGATGGACTTCCTGATTGCATCCTCTTCCATTAGGATGTAATCGAGCTTAAGGTTGCTCATTGTGCATCCTCCTCGCGGAATTGTTTGACAAACAGGAGAGCCGCCTTTCTTGCAGTGCGACGCACCCTTCCAATGTAGGAAGCCCTTTCGGAGACCGACAATGCGCCACGCGCGTCCAATATGTTGAAGGCATGGGATTGCTTTATGACGAAATCGTATCCAGGGTACAGGAGGCCTTTATCTAACAGCCTGTGCGCTTCTTCTTCGTATTTTTTGAAAAGCTCGAAGTAGAAGTTAACATCGGCCTCCTCGTAATTGTAAACCGAGAACTCATACTC
>JALVZN010000044.1 GCA_027037615.1 Caldifarciminota bacterium
ACCATGTCCTCTGGCTCAGCACATGGTTAAGCCCGAGTATGTGCTGGCGGCCGATGTTGAGGGAATGGGGCTCCGCGAGAGGCTCATAGCGAAGCAAGTTGGAGTAAATGCGGCTGTGGCGCTTCGAATAGAAGTTGGAGGATATGATCTTGATGGAAGATGTTGGCCTGTATGTGAGTTTGAAGCTCAGCGAATTCTCCCAGTAAGGATTCATGTTGACCCATTTGCCGTCACCATGTCCGAGGTAAAGGCCGAGAACCGTGTCCGTCCTTGCATCAGTGGGCAGATAGAGGTTCCTTCCGTAGATTGCGCCCTCACGCTGATACGACCTTCCGCCGAAGAAGAAGCTGAGTTTTTTGCCCATGACCGGCCCGGATATGCTCCACCTGAAATCGTTGAGTGAAAATGGATTGAACACTTTAAACGGGTGGGTTGGGTTATCGTAATGCTTAGCGGCGAGCTCTCTGAACTTGGCGAGCCTTTCGGGGTCGATGGTGGTGTCCGTTGTGTCGATAGCCTCAATCTTCTCCAGAATTGGGGACTGCGGCAGAACAAAGATCTCATCGTGGGTGCTCAGGTAGTCGCCCAATGCGGTTGTGATGTTACCGCTGAAACGGCTGCCACCTTCCTCCGTGACGATGTTCACAACGCCGGACATTGCGTTACCGTATTCTGCGTTGAATGTGCCGGCGACGAGCGACATCTCCTGAATGAGGTTGGTGGGCACCCTGATGCTCGTGCCAAGTCCATACGGGTCAACTATCGGGATACCATCGACGATGTAGAGGACCTCGCCGGAACGCCCGCCTCTCACATGGATCGAACCACCGGCATCGACTGTGATGCCAGCTTTCTGGGTAAGGATGTCGCCAACGCTCTCAACGGGCAGTGACTTCAGCTCATCCTTGCTCGTTGTAATGACGCTCGATGTGACATCCTTTTTGACGATGGGCTCTTTTGCGGTAACGACTATCGCTTTTGCCTGAATTGCCTCAGGTTTCAGGCGGAAAACGAGCTCGGTCGTCTGGTCGGCATACACCTTCACATTCTTGATGACCATGTCCGCATAGCTGAGCATCGATGCTTTGACGGTGTATGTCCCTGGTGGAACATTGATTATGAAGAAGAACCCATCAAGATCAGTGGCAGCTCCCATGTTGGTTCCAACGATCATGACATTGGCGCCGGGGAGCGGCTCGCCCGTTTCTGCATCGTAAACATACCCCTTGATCTTGCCCGTCTCACCTGCAAAAACGGGTATGGCCACCAAAATAGCCCAAAATATTACCAGTAACTTACGCATAGCACCCTCCTATGGCCTTGTGGTATCAACGCTAACTGTGTCAATTTTTATGATCAGAGAATCGAAATATGAGAGCTGAGCTGGCAGAACGAGATCCGGGACTGTAACTGTCTGGCCTTCCTGAACATCATACTCATCTGAGATGGTGGAGTCGTAGGTGATGGTCTCGACATGATAGAGGCTGTCTAAGAGGCTATCGATAGTAGTCGTGATGATGAGCGTATCGCTGTCGTTCACAACAGTGTCGATGTAAGCGATCGTGGAGAGGACGGAGTCCGGATCCAGGTCTATCATCGTGTCGGTCTTGATAGGGTCGTGCTTGGCATATACCTGATAGGTCCTCGGGAAGACTTCGAGCGTGTATTCGCCAAGACTGTCTGTCACAGCCGAGGCGTGATACGGGATAGTTCTCACAGATGCCCCAGCGAGGGGCGCCACCGTTGTATCACCTGATGTATCCACTACTGCTGCTTTTACAACACCGGTGATATAGCCAGGGGATGGGTTCTCTATCTTATCGCAGGCGGTATAGATAAGAAGGATAGAGAACCCAAGTAGGGTGAGCATTAGAGATGCTCTATTCATCCTATTCCTCCTATTTGTGCCTTTATTTTAAGGACGCCCCAATGGCAGTCAAGAAAAAAGGGCTCAAGCGGTTGCGGCACTGAGAGTCGTAATTCAGCCATCACACAAATGCGGTGCAAATTCAGGAGATGTAAACACCTATCTGTCGCTAAATCCTTTGATTTATTGCGTTTTTCAAGCTCCTGAAATATAATTGGCGGTTCCAGAAACAGAAAAAAGGAGGCGTTCGTGTGAAGAGCTTAAAGTGGCGTGTAGCCATCGTAGTGCTCCTGCTCGTCGTCGCTATCTGGACGCTTATTCCGACTATCCGCTATTACACAATGAGTCCAGAGGAAAGGGCCAGAATGCCCAGATCGGAGCTCCTTGAGCTCAAGAAAAAGGCGATAAACCTTGGCCTGGATCTTCAGGGAGGTATGTATCTCCTGCTGGAAATCGATAAAAGCAAGCTCCCTGAAGGCATGAGCCTTGACAAAGCTGTTGACAGAGCTATCGAGATCATAAGGAACCGCGTTGACCAGTGGGGCGTGTTTGAGCCTACTATCCAGAAGCTCAAGAATGACCGCATACTCGTCCAGCTGCCCGGCGTCCTCGACCGTGACCGCGCGGTATCGCTCATCGGTAGAACAGCTTTATTGGAGTTCAAACTGGTGGCCGACGACAAGCTCATATCGGAAACCATCAAAAACATCGACAATGTCCTGAAAACGAGAGAGAAGCTGCAGGCCGATACCCTGATCGACACCACTGAAACCGAAATCGGGCCGTTCACAAGCTATCTGAGAAGTCAGGGAGCGAACATAGTTGTTCTGGAAGACGATGTGCCCAAAGTTGACAGCATCCTGAAACTCCCTGAGGTCCAGAAAGTCATACCTTCAGGATACGAGTTCCTCTGGGGCAAATCGGTCGAGATGGAAGGTCAGAAATACAGGCCTCTCTATCTTGTGAGGAAGAAACCTGAGCTGACCGGTGCCGCCATAAAGGATGCCCGTCACACCATAGGCAGCGGCGCTAACCCACAGCTCGCCAACAAACCGATAGTTTTGATCGAGCTTAACAAACAGGGTGCGCGCAAGTTCGCCATTGTCACAGCGGCAAATGTCGGCAAACGCCTTGCCATAGTACTTGACAATGTCGTTCAGTCAGCCCCTGTTATTAGGGAAAGGATTCCAAGCGGCAGGGCTCAGATCACAGGTATCGGAAGCCTCGACGAGGCGAAAGAGCTTGCTATCGTGCTTCGTGCAGGTGCACTGCCTGCTCCTGTTAAGATCGTTGAGGAAAGGACAGTTGGACCAAGCCTCGGTAGGGATTCAATTCACAGAGGCATCATCGCATTGATAATTGGACTGCTCTCTGTGCTTTTGTTCATGGCAATTTACTATAGCATGTCCGGCATAGTCGCAGATGTGGCGCTGTTGCTCGAAATGCTCTTCATCTTCGCTGCACTTGCCGGCCTTCACGCCACCCTGACACTGCCCGGCCTCGCAGGATTGATACTCACCGCAGGTATAGCCGTTGACTCCAATGTGCTTATATTCGAAAGGCTTAGAGAGGAGCTCAGAGCCGGTAAAGCTCCATCCACTGCCCTTGACGCAGCCTTCCACCGCGCAACAATCACCATATTCGACGCAAACCTCACGACGCTGATCGCCGCAATAGTGCTGTTCAAGCTCGGAACTGGCCCGATCAAAGGCTTCGGAACCACGCTCTCGCTCGGTATCATCATCAACTTCATAACTGCAGTCTTCATCACCAAGATCATCTTTGACTACTTCGTTAAAATCAAAGGCACTGGCATTAAGATTTGATGCAAGGGGGCGAAAATGATCAGAATTTTTGATAACCCAAATTACGATTTCATCGGCAAGAGAAGGATTGCGTTCCTTATTTCAGGAACACTCATCCTGATCGGCATAATCTTCATGATCGTGAAGGGCCCGAAGTATGGTATCGATTTCACAGGCGGAACGCTCATCCAGATTCATGTCGAGAAGAAGGTCGATATAGCCCAGATCAGGCAGGCGGTTGCAAAGGCCGGCATAGCATCGGCTGAAATTCAGGATTTCGGCTCCCCACAGGACTTTTTGATCAAATACAAAGAGGACATCGACGCATCAAAGGTCACCAAGGCGATAGAAAAGCAGCTCGGCGTCAAAGTCAGGCTTGATAGGAACGAAAAGGTCGGCCCTAAAGTGGGGCGTGAACTCAAGAAAAAGGCCATAAATGCCGTGCTCCTCGGACTTATCCTGATGCTGATTTACATCACCATCAGGTTTGACTTCGCATTCGGACTCGGCTCGGTGCTCGCATTGTTCCACGATGTTTTCATCACGCTGACCATTTTCTCCATACTCGGAAAAGAGATAACAATCGAGATCGTGGCTGCGCTCCTGACGATCGTAGGTTACTCGATCAACGACTCGATCGTGGTTTCAGACAGAATCCGCGAAAAGCTGCGCACAATAGGCAAAAATGTCAGGCTCGACCACTTCATCGACATGGTTAACCGCGGCATCAACGAAACGCTATCCCGCACGATCATAACATCCTTCACAACGCTTATCGTGTTGCTCTCGATCCTCATTTTCGGCGGCCCTGTGATATTCGACTTCGCACTCACCCTGACGATAGGCGTGATCGTTGGAACATACTCATCGATCTATGTCGTTGCTGCACTCGTCGTTGAATGGAAAGCTTACCGTGAGAGGAGCAAGCAAAAGAAATCTACCGTGACAGCGACATCGAAGCCTAAATTCACTCCTCCAACATCCACGGCTACCACGAAAACGGAGCCTGCAAAGGCCGAACAGGGTGGTGCCACAACTGGAACTGCGGGACAGAAAACGACTGCCAAAACCACGGGACGCAAAAAGTCCAAAAAGGGCAAAAAGAAGAAAAAGAAAAGAAGGTAAATAGTGGTTCTCGGCGTTATTGCCAACCCACTCAAGCCGGAAGTTGTATCTGTTCTTAGACTTCTTGAGGAAAATCTTCGAGCTGGCGAGGCGGTCTTCGAGCAAAGCCTCGCCGGCTTTCTTTTATCGCCCGCCAATTTCCTATTCATACCAATGGAGCAGATGGGCTCGGAAAGCGACATCATAATCGTCATCGGCGGCGACGGCACATTTTTGAGGGCGGCTCGTTATTCCCGCGGAAAACCGTTGGTCGGCATAAACATCGGCCGAGTTGGGTTCCTGACCATATTCAAGCCATCCGAAATCCCGTCCGTGCTTGAGAGACTAAGAAACGGGGATTTCACCATCGAAAAGCGGATGCGCGTCGTGGCCCAAAGGAGCAACGGGCGGCAGTTTTTGGGGCTGAACGAGATAGCGGTCATAGCAACAGGGGCAGCCCGAATCCTCGAGATTGAGATCAGCGCCCACCAGCTTTCGCTTGCGAGGCTGCGTGCCGACGGCATAATGGTGGCATCTCCGACGGGTTCAACCGCATACAACCTTGCCGCTGGCGGCCCGATAATCCATCCCCAAATGGATGCGCTTATCGTCACGCCTATATGTGCCCACACATTGACATTACGGCCTTTCGTCCTGCCGATAGATTGCAAAATCTTCATCACGGTGAGGTCAAGGGGTGGAAAGATACTGCTTTCAGCTGATGGTCAGGATGAAGAAAATATTGCAAATGGTGAGACTATAACATTTTGGGCGAAGCCGTCCGACATATCGATAGTAAAATTCGACGACTCACCCCAATTCTTCGAACTCCTCAAAAGAAAATTCCATTGGGGATAGTTTCTTCTTCTCTATCTCTTTGATAGCATGTATCCCATACTTCTCGAGGTTCTTCTGAAGCGCATAATCGACTATGTATGGGTTGCCGTTAAAGGAAACGACGACGAATGAGTTTTCAGACAACCGCCTCAATGTCACCCAATACTTCTCAAACTCAATATTTATGTGGTTCAATTTTCCTATGATACTTTCAAGCTTAGAACAAAATTGGGTGATAAATTCAAGGATAGACCCTTTGAGCCCTTCTCCGAGCGCTCCTACAACTTTGCCGTTTGTTATGACAGCTCCCCAGTGAATGTCTCCGGGCAGCTCCATCAAAAGAATTTTGATGAATTGATCGTATGAATTCTTAGCTTCCTCCATCTGGCTGATTATCTCAAGCAGAAGTGAATCCACAGGAGCATCAATGGTGACCTCTGGCGGTTCAATACCTTCCTCGACGAAGTAGATGCCACCTTTCCACGAGAGCATCATGGAAAATGCCTCTCGGCCTTTTGTTCCTCCGACCTGAGCATGGAGTATTTTACCCTCCTTGAAGTAAACTACACCGGTAAAATCACCGGATATTATCGTCAGGGCAGCAGAATGAGATATAACCCCGATGCTTTCAATGAGTGAAAGGAAATCGTGAGATTCGGATACTCCCCAGAAACGGGAGTTTTTGACCATCTCCTCAAGGCGAGCTGCCTTACAGTAAAATCCTATCGGCGCAGATGTGCTCGAAAGGTGTTTGGTGTAGATTATGTCCATCTCCGGGTTAATTTCCTTGGCGATCTCTCGAATGTGATGCCTAACAGCATCGTGGAACCGTTCAAGGCCTATTATGAGGAGATCATATTTCCGATCACGCAACTTCTCTATGCCGCTCTCGATGGAATCCACACACTCACAGTTGGACGAGTGGCTTACAAGCCTATGCAACCATCTCGGCAGCTTTTCTTCTTTGCCTATGTATAGAACCTTCCACTCATTCATGGGGAAATAATTATGTCCCCCATCCCCTGACGAAGACAGGGGAACATTTCTCTGGTCTAAACCAGATCTTTAGTGGCTTCTCGAAGAGTTGATCTTGCAAGTCCGAGGTTCAACTCCGGACCACCCAATATAATGACGATGAAGTCACCGGCCACGACAAGAGCTATCTTACCGTCCTCTCCTTCCACAATCGCCGATTTGATGTGTCCGGCACCTACCTCGGAAAGGATTTTCTTGTAGTAGGACACGGATTCTGAGATCATGCCAGCAAATTTCTCCTCGGAGATGTCACCAGCGAAAAATTTGGATGCTATGACAAATCCATCGGTGTTGGCCACTGCAACACCGCGCACATCCCTCAGTGCCCCAAGGGTGTCAACTATTTTCATAACCTTTTCCTCAAGCGTCGGCATCCCAATACCTCCTGTTTAATTTCTCCAAAATGATAATCATTTCGAAATCGCTTGTCAATTCAGCAAACCAACAACCAATTTAGGCATAAATTGAGACCAAATCTCAACTTCAGAGAGACAATTTCCATGCGAGATCGTAAAGTTTTCTCTCGATTTTTTTGGGCTTATTTATCGCAATGTCAAGAGGTTCGGTCTTTATCGACTTGCCCGATAGCACGACCATGACGCCGGCTTCGCCCCTGAGAAGGGCATAAACGGCCTCTGCGCCCATCCTCGACGCCATCATCCTGTCAGTAGCTGTCGGACTGCCTCCACGCTGGATGTATCCGAGAACTGTAACCCTGATGTCGGTGTAGCCATGAGGTTCAAGCCGTTTCAAAAGGATGTCGCCAACCGAGCTGCCGCTGGCAACGCCTTCGGCCACAACGATCAGGACATGTTTCTTTCCCTTTTTCTTGGCCTCGATCACATCGTTCGCCAGTTTCTCGATCGGATGTTCAACCTCAGGGATGAGGACGATCTCAGCCCCGGTAGCTATGCCGACATGCAATGCGATGAAACCTGCCCGCCGCCCCATCACCTCGATGATGAACACACGTTCAAATGCGGATGCCGTGTCCCGAATTTTGTCGATGGCGCTCACAGCGTTGTTAACTGCTGTGTCGAAACCGATGGCGTAATCGCTTCCGGAAATGTCGTTGTCGATCGTGGCAGGCACCCCAACAACCGGGAATCCAAAATCGTTGTAGAAATCGTAAGCACCACGGTATGAGCCGTTTCCACCGATGACAACCATCCCGTCGATCTCGTTCTTGCGCAGGTTCTCGTATGCCTTTTCCCGCCATTCGCGCTCAAGGAATCTCGGTTCGCGCGCAGTCATCAATATGGTTCCGCCTCGCTCTATAATTCCGCCGACATCTCGTAGGTCAAGCTTCTGGAATTTGTTTTCTATCAGTCCTTTGTATCCCTTGATAACGCCAAACACTTCCAGGCCTTCGGATATGGCCGTCCTCGTAACAGCCCTTATGGCTGCGTTCATCCCCGGTGCATCTCCGCCGCTTGTTAACACCGCTATCCTTTTCATGATACCCTGAATTTTAAGGCATAATCACTCGCCGAAAGGGTATTTTTTCTCGGAGAATGCGCGAACGAGCCGTCTCTTGACTTTTGGCGTGACAAACTGGCTGACATCTCCGCCGAGCCGTGCAATCTCGCGCACCAGACTTGACGAGATGTAGGCATACCGTTCAGATGGGATGAGGAAAATGGTCTCGATGTCCGGTTCAAGCCGCCTGTTGGCCCAGGCCATTTTGAACTCATACTCGAAATCGGATACCGCACGCAGCCCCCTGATTATCGCTCTGGCTCCGTGTTTGCGGGCAAATTCAACGAGCAGGCTGTCGATCACATCCACCTCAATTTTGCCGTCGATGTGACAGTCCTCGATGGCCTCCTTCATCATCCTGACCCGTTCCTCGATCGAGAAAACCGTCTTTTTCGGCGTTGCAAGTGCCACACCAACGATAACTTTATCGAACAAACGGGTGGCCCTCTTTATGATGTCCAGATGGCCGAGCGTCACAGGGTCAAATGTCCCCGGGTATATCACGGATATAGAAACGGAGGATTGTGTCTCCAATTCTGGCCTCCTTCCACAGTTTAAGCCTGCGTGTGATCGGCGCAGGCGTTTTTTTGTGCATCTCAAGGACGAACAGCCCTTCATCCTCGATCACATCGGCAACAAGCTCCGTAAGCTGTTCCAACTGTTGCAGTTTGTAGGGGGGATCGGCGAACACAAAATCGAACTTCTCGCCATTCGCTATGAATTCGCGCAGCGCTTTCTCAGCGCGTGCGTTGATGACCTTCGCTCTGTCGGAAAAGCCGAGCTTTTTGATGTTCTCCTTAATCGTGAGTGCCACCTGACGAGAGGCTTCAACGAAAACCACCGAGCTGGCTCCTCTCGAAAGTGCCTCAAGGCCGACGGCGCCTGAGCCGGCGTAAAGCTCCATCATCCTGACGCCGACGATCCATCCGCCAAGCCTATCGAAAAGAGACCTTTTCAGAAGCGCACGCGTGGGCCTTATCCCACGAGGCGTCTTGATCTTATGCCCCTTTTTTGTCCCGCCCTGTATCTCAAGACCCTTTTTCATGGCGGTAAAACTATAAGGAAGAAGTCAGCCGTGTTCCAGCCGCAGGCCTGACATTACGGCGGACTGCCCGTTACCTTAAAATTTTGAGTATGAAGACAAAAACCATATTCGTGCTGCTGTTTCTGATCGCCGTTCCGCTCGGAGGGGACACTCTGGACTCCCTCCTTGCGCTTGCAGGTCACTCAAAGAGCGATCTCGGATACCGCCCAAAGGGCTACTGGCTGAGATATCCCAACCCTAAACTCATACCTTACAAGCTGCCGGCGTTCGACGACCTTTTCGCTGAGCCGTTGATGGTTTACGAGTATGCACGCACGATGGGTAATGTGGCCAACGACTACCTGTCGGATTCCCTGTTCGATTCAACAGATTTCGCCCTCCACAGACTGGTCTATTTCCTCGGCGTGGATCGCAAGATCACGGGGTTCAGGAACTACTCTACCAACCTGTCGCCGCGTGTCTCGGAGGCAAACCCGCTTCAGGATGCGCTGCGCCGTGTGCGCGAGATGACAGGTGCAGGCATGAACGACATATCTTTCGGCGGCTCATACGGTTCGGACTCGATAATCGGCCTTGAGAAGGTGCCGAGGGAGTATCATCGAGCAATAGCGAAACTGATTTTGAACATATTGGACGCTTACAGCTGGTGGCGCGTTGCGGTCAGGCACATCGACGACGGCGCGGCCGCAAAACTGGCTTCCTCAGGAGCCCCATCGAGATACGGGCAGGACTCGGAGTTCTATCCCGAATTCGACGATGTGGCCAGCACGATAGACGAACATTCGCTCTACTACTCCGCCATGAAACTCGCAGATGCGGCTCAAAAAGCGGCCGTCGAGATAGATTCGATCCTGAAATCGCATCGGCACAGGCCCCCTGACTTCATCTTTCGATACGATACCCCGATCGGCGAGGTCGTTGTGACGGGAGGCGGCAACGATGTGGTCGAATTCCGCATGCCGCTGCTCCTTTACCTCGATCTCGGAGGGGACGATGAGGTTCACGGGCCGGTTGGAGTTGGGCTGTATCCAACTGTGCCCGTGTCTGTTGCGATAGACATGGGAGGGGATGACACCTATTACGCTGACTCGGCCGTGTCGCAGGGCGTCGGGATCATCGGCAACGGCGTTTTGGTGGACTGGCACGGGGACGACAGGTATTTCGGGGCGGACGGTGCGCAGGGATTTGGCATGTTCGGGCTCGGATTGCTGTTCGACAACGACGGAAACGACGAGTATCAGGCGGAGCTTGCGGCTCAGGGAGCTGGCACAAACGGGATTGGGATTTTGGCTGACAGGCACGGAGACGACAAATTTTACATCTACGGTCAGGGGCAGGGGGCCGGGCTGGCCGGCGGCATCGGCGTGCTGGTAAACAGATACGGTGACGACAGTTACACGGCAGAGCCATACTCATCCGTCTTTGACCTCGGTGACTATCACTCGAAACACAGGATAAATGCAAACGGCGCACAGGGTTACGGCGGCGGGCGGCGCGGGGACGGTTCAGACGGCCACAGCTATGCGGGCGGATTGGGCGCATTGATCGATGTCGAGGGGGACGACCGCTACTATTCCGGCAACTGGACGCTCGGCATCGGATACTGGTATGGCATTGGCATCGTGTGGGACGGCGCAGGCGATGACCTGTATCGTTCCTGCTACTTCACGCAGGGGTCAGGCGCGCACTACGCCATAGGTGCCCTGTTCGACGAGGATGGCGATGACCGACACGAGCTTTTTGAAACGGCGGGCGCAGCTCTGGGCTTCGGATGGGATTTCGTCGATGCCATATTCTTCGACCGAAATGGCAATGACTTTTATGACGCAAAAATCATCTCGATCGGAGTCGCGGAGATACGGTCAAACGCATTCTTCATCGATTTGCAGGGCGATGATGAGTATCGCGTGGATTCCTCCACCCTGAAATTCGGGGCAGCGGATTATCGGAAAAGCTACAAAGTGCCCAATCGCTACAGCCCGTTTGGCCACATGAGCCATTCGCTTGAGTTCGGCATATTCATCGATGGCGGCGGAAATGACAGGTATCTCCTCAGGGGCAAAGACGGAAAGCTTCTTGAAAGTAACACTTTCAGGGACAACAACATCTGGTTTCAGCCCGATCCAGAATCAGAAAAACATGGATACGGCAACATCGGAGTGGGTATCGATACGGAAAACGGTCGGATAGACGAGTTCAGGCCGTTCTGAGATGGAACAATTTCAATTTTCGAGAAGAGCCCAGAATTCAAATCGCAGAAATCTTGACATCTTTTTAAAGAATGCTGTATTTATTGACAGCGAACAAAGGGGACACGGTTTTGAGGCAAAGCTGCAGATTGCGGCCTTTAGAGTGTCTCTATGAAATTTAGAAAGGTTCTTAATAAAAAAAGGAGGGTTGGAGATGAACAAGCAGCAACTCGTATCTGAGGTGGCCAAGAAGGCCGGCCTCTCCAAGAAAGAGGCTGCAGCGGCGGTGGATGCTTTCATACAGGTGGTGAAGGAAGCTCTCGGAAGCAAAGAGCCGGTGAGGCTTATAGGATTTGGCACTTTCTCCGTGAGAAAGAGAGCGCCTCGTAAAGGCAGAAATCCGAGAACGAAAGAGCCCATCGACATTCCGGAGAGGTATGCACCTGTGTTCAAACCTTCTACACAGCTTCGCGAGATCGTAAACAAGTAGATAGATCACCTATCGGGCGGTGCCCCGTTAGGACACTGCCCGATCTCCCTTCCCCGTTAAACCCTTCCATTTTTCCTTTTGTCCGTTAAACTTCTACATCATGAAAAAGTATTTGATGCTGCTCATAGTCCTTGCCGCTGGATGTGACCTTTTTAAGTTGAGGGAACCGTCACCACCCGCGGGGAACATGTCATGGCTCGAACCGGATTCGGCATACAAAGTGTTGAGGAACATGGAGTTCGCATATCAATATTTCATGCTGGACAACTACATGCGATGCTTTGACTCAACAGATTTTGCCTTCTATGCCGATGAATCATTACTGAACGGCCCGCACGCATACCTCTATCGAGATTGGGACTACACAAAGGAACGGACGCAGACGGAGATACTTTTTTCAGCGTATTTCAAGCCGCAATCGCCACCTTTCCTGCTGATAATTCGGGATTCCACGCAGGATTTTGGGGATTCAGCGCGCATCTTTGCGCGGTATCGCCTTGTGGTGCAACTGAGGGACGGGCGAGAGTTAGAGGCGCACGGCTCCTCGATATTTCTCGCCCGAAAGGATCCATCAAGTGAACTGTGGTCAATATCCCGCTGGTGGGACAGGAAAGCCACCCCCTCCTCTCTGAGCTGGGCCGAGATCAAAGCATTAGATTTTTAGCCCGTAGAGGAACATCAAAATCCCCTTTTCAGAATGCAATCTGTTCTCAGCCTGATCGAACACAATGGATTGAGGCCCGTCTATAACCCCATCCGTTATCTCTTCACCCCGACGCGCCGGCAGGCAGTGCATCACCTTGGCATGTTTCGGGGCGTGAGACATCAGCTCCTCGTTGACCTGATACGGGGCAAAGACCCTGCGCCTTATCTCAGCCTCCTCTTCCTGCCCCATCGATGTCCAGACATCGGTGTAGATGAAATCTGCGTCCTTAACCGCCTCTATCGGATCCCTGACAATGCGGATTCTGGCGCCTGTTTCGCGCGCAATGTCCATAGCTCTCACTATGAGGGCGGCGTTCGGCTCATAACCTTCGGGACATGCAATCGTGAACTCACCGCCAAGCATGGCCGTCAGGAGCATCAGGGAGTTCGCCACATTGTTGCCGTCACCAATGAAAGAAAGCTTGACCTTCGTGTCGCCAGCATGTTCCTTTATCGTCACATAGTCACCGATGGCCTGACATGGGTGCTCGATGTCAGAGAGTGCGTTGATCACGGGATAGCGGTAGTTTGCGGCAAGCGTTTCAACAGTTGACTGTTTGAACACACGGGCGACTATGCCGTAAGTCCACCTTTCGAGGTTGTGCGCCACATCCGGCACCGATTCGCGCTTACCGAGCTTTATGTCGCCCGGAGCGAGATAGATCGGATAGCCGCCGAGCTCGTGTATCGCTATCTCGAATGTCGTCCTCGTTCTCAGCGAAGGTTTCTCGAAGATCAGGGCAAAACTTTTGCCTTCAAGCAGGTTGTGGACGCTGCGATCCTTCTTCACCTGAATTGAGAGGTCGATGACCTCTCTCACCTCGTCAGGGGTAAAGTCAGTGACCGAGAGGAAATCCCTTTTGCCGGTCATTTCTGTTCGCCCTTTTTGCCCTTGAGCTCATCCGATTTGTTTATGTCCTGAAGCGCCTTATCGCTCTCACCCAGTGCGCCATAAGCAGCAGCTCTGATGTCGTAATACAACGGGTTGTTAGGGTTAAGCTGGATGGCCTTTGTGAGCGCTTCAACGGCTTTCTGAAGATCCTCTTTCGATGGATTGTTCTTGCTGACATAGGAACCGCCGAGGAAGAACCAGCCGTTGGGATCGTCAGGGCGAACCTTTGTGTATTGCTCTGCAACCTTTATCGCCTCATCGTAATCCCCGGCCTTCAACAACGCCTGTGCGCAGTTGAACAGCCCTTCGACCATGGTGGTGTCGAGCTCGTAGCTCTTGCGGAATTCCTCGGCCGCCTTCTCATAATCGCCTGAGTTGAACAGGAGGATTCCGTAGCGATAATGGGCTTTGGCCATATCAGGCTTAACCTGCAACAGCTTCTCCAGATATGCCTTAGCGCTGTCTATCTCTCCATAGGTCTCGTAGGCAACTGCCGCCCGATAGAGGATATCCGGATTGTTGGGGTCGAGCTGATAGGCTTTCCTCAGATATGTGAACATGCTGTCCTTCAAGGCCTTCCCTGTCGTGCTATCGGGAAGGGTGCCTGTTATTGTATCGGAACCAGGTGTGCCGGTGAGCGCCAGACCGTAAAGTGCGGAAATTGTCATCATCACCTTTGTGTCATTCGGGGTTATCTTCAATGCCTGTTTGAAATAGTGAACGGCTTCAAGAGGGTTCTTATCCTTGACCTTAAGGCCTGCATTCTGGTAAACCACCTTCTCAAAATCGGTAAATTTTGAGACAAATTCCCCGGTTTTATCGTATTTGTAAACGCTATCCAGTTCTTTTGCAGCGTCAACATAGTCCTCGGCAAGAGAGTAAGCCCTTGCAAGCCAATAATGTGCTGCTGGATTCTGAGGTTCATCCTTCACCCATGCCTTACCTTCCCTGACGGCTTTATCCGGTTGATGCTGCTGGATGTAGATCTTCACACTTGAGCTGTGCGGGCTTTTTGCACATCCACCAAGTGCGACTATGAGTGCCACTGCTACGGCAGATGCTGCGATGTATTTCCTCATGGTTATCCTCCTTTACCTTTGGTTTTTAATGGTATGTGGCCAATTTAGGTCTTGGATTATAAGGGACTTAAAGAAACCCCATCAACAAGCGGCGCGCCCATCGAAAGCGTCAAAAGATACAAGATTGTGCACTCGAATGACATCAGAAAACGCACGCAACGGGGACAAAAGGGCATCACGATTTAGATGTGGGCTCATCGCTTCGGGAAAGCTGGCTTTTCACGAACTGTATTTCGTCCTGAAGGGTCTTAATGCGGCCGTTAAGTCGCTCAACTTCAATCAATTTCAGCATTTTCTGGATAGCCTGACCGCGGGGCACACCTAATTTGATGAGGTCGTCGCCTTTCAAGGCTGCCACAGCCAAGGACCGTCGCCTGAGATACAGCTCATAATTGCCACCCCTCAAAGCGGCAAGCGCCAGCAGGGTCTCCTCAGGCGCATTTCGCAGCACGGTGTGAATCTCCGAAAGCTCGGCGTTCATCGGGAGTTCAAGTGCCAGAATGAGGCTCATGATGGCGTTCTTCTCCTTTCTGGTCATCTGATCCCTCAAAACCCCGGTCTTATCAGCGCTGTTTGCGACAAAAAGGAGGTAAAACGGCAGCCAGTGTGACCTGTCCCTGCCCTCAAGAAGCACATCGAGCCTCTTTATCGCATTTTCAGGCGCCTGCATGCCGTAAATCAGGCGAAATCTGGAGAAATCGATGAACATCTCAACGCGCCTGCTCTCGACCGATGAGCGCACAAGCTCATTTTTGACCCGCACGAACGACACCAGCTCCATGTAATTTCGAGCGTTATCGAATTCGGACAGGGTCTCATCCGAATAGCGAAACCCGAACCTTTTGGCGTAGCGCACCGCCCTGAACCCGCGCGTCGGATCGTCCCTGAAGCTGCCAGCGTGGAGAACCCGTATGACCCCGTCCTTCAAATCCTCAACTCCCCCGAAGATGTCGATCAGGGTGCCAAATCCATCTTTTGAGAGATCGACAGCCATTGCGTTGATGGTGAAATCGCGCCTTCCAAGGTCTTCCTCTATCGAGTAGCATGGTCGGACAACGGGAAGGGCAGCGGGCGAAGGATACTCCTCTACCCTTGCGTGGGCGAAATCGATCGAAATGTCCCCGTATTTCACAGAGGCGGTCAGGAATTTCGAGAAAGTGACATTTTCCCTGCCAACTCCAAGCCTTTCGGCCACCGCAAACGCCATCGACCTAAGGTCACCGATGACGACGAAATCGTAGTCGAGCGTGTCCTTGCCGAGAAGCATGTCGCGCACCGGCCCGCCGACAAGGTAAAGACGGATTCCGAGCTCCGCAGCCACCGATGAGACAACCGGAATGAGCTCATATTTTCTGAGATCTTCGGGCGGGATTTTCATGTAACCTCATGAAGACACGGCTTTTAAGATCTCATCGACGAACATGGACTCCGGATATGCGCCCTCAAACTCGTAAGAATCGTTGATGACTATCTTCGGGACAGCATAAACCCCGTATTTTTCGGAAAGGTCGGGGAATTCGATGGCCTCTATCATGCAACTGGTTATCTTCTCGTTCTCTATGGCAAATCTGTGGGCGAGTGAGACCGCGCGCGGGCAATGCGGACAGGACGGAGTCACGAATATCTTTATCTCAGTCGGCGTCGTAATCGAGGCAAGCCTGTTTCGAGAATCATCCGAGAGTCCGCTATCCCCTTTTGACACGAAAATTACATCCTCGACAAGTGACGAAAACTCGTATCCAGCAGGTATCCCGAAATATCTAATTCCGTGGTCGATCCTTTGAGAATCTTCAACCCTCAATATGGCTATCCCCGGGACCAGCCAGATGTTGTAACCGTCGGCGAGCTCAGCATCACGGTCGTAATCAACGACTTCAAGGCTTATGAGCTCGGACAGCTCGGCCAATTCCGAGAGTATGAGTTCGGTATCGTTGCAATACTGGCACCCATCCGTGCGGGTGAACAGCATGAGCACGACGGGCTTTTCGAGGTTCTGCCCAAAGTGCGCCCTGAGGTAATCGGCATCACTTTTGCTTAAAAGTGCCATTTCGTCCTCCTGAAGTTGGTTTAAAGTTCGACATCGTGTGATTTAACAGGCAGATACAGGTCAAAAGTCGTGCCTTCACCGACTTTCGACCTCACCTTGATCTTGCCACCAAGCGCCTCAAGTATCTGCTTGACATTGTGCAGGCCAAGCCCTGTGCCGCCCGGCTTGGTGGTGAAATACGGGTCAAATATGTGCTCCATGATGTCGTCGGGTATCCCCACGCCCGTATCCGAGAATTCAATCACAACATAGTCGTCCCTGCACTCTGTCACTATCTTCAACACGCCGCCATCGGGCATCGCCTCAATGGCGTTTCCGATCATGTATTCACAGATTGCCTCTATCGATTTGCGGGGCAACATCATGGGAGGGACATTTTCGTCCAGATTCATCTCAACTTCCACATTCGACGCCACAAAATATCCTTGAAGGGAGCTGACTTTTTCTTTCAGGATCTCGTTAAGGTTGATCTCCTCAAACTCGCGGTTGGACTGCAAACGGATGCCCTCAACGGTCTCTTTCAGAAGGCGGTCGAGTTTTGAGACCTCGTCGATTATCGTCTGGACATACATGCGGCGCGGATCGCTTTCATCTATCTCATCGGCGAGCGCGCGGGCGATGCCGCCGATTACGACAATCGGGTTTTTAAACTCATGTGCGAGGTGGTTGATGATCTCACCGACCGCAGCCCGTCGCTCAAGCTTGATCAGCTGCTGCTGAATTTCGATGAGCTTATCTCGTGTCTTCTGAAGCTCATCGACTTTTTCGAGGAGGTTCTTAAACAACCTTGCTCTGGAGATGGCGAGGGAGGCCTGGGATGCAAATGTATCGAGCGCAATCAGATCCTCCTGATGGATCGGCCTGTTTGTCACAAAGTTATCGGCGATGATGGCGCCGACGAGCTTACCCCTTGCGGCAAGTGGAACGACGGCGATCTCCTCAACGCCGAGCGTCGGGAAAATACAAAGGGACGGGTTGTTGGTCACCCGTTCGATGAACGCATGGCCCGGGTTTTGCTCCATGCGGACTATGCGCGGATTGGCATTTGGCCCGCTTGTCGGACAACGGAGCTGCTTTATGATATCTATGAATTTCTCCTTTTCGCGCTTGAAATTGTCAGGTGTGTAGCTACTTATGATTTTCTTCAGGGTTATCTTGTGGGTCTCAAGGTCGCTCCAGATCCTCTGAGCCTCTTCTCTGGTTCGCGGTCCCATGCCGAAATAGCCCCTGAGCTCGTGGCGTTCCGAGTCGTGCAGCAACACGAAGGCGCGGTTGAACCCGAACGACTCGCCAGATGTGACAGCTGCGAGCACTGCGTAAAGGATCTCGTTGAGGTCAACGGAGTTCTCCAGAACCTCAGAGACCGCATGAAATGCGTAAAGCACGGATTCCTTCACGACTCGCTCCATACAATCTCCCTCGCTTTCATCAGGAGTTTGCGTTCGTTTTCGTATTCCACCCTTGCGATGGCCTCGTCTATCGGGAACCAGCCCACGGCATCCACCTCATGGTCGTGTTTTGAGATGTCACCGCTCCTGTATCGCATCAGGAAGAAGTGAACAACCTTGTGGTGCCTCCGCCTGACGCCATCCTCGTCTTTCCACCAGAACCAGTATTCTATCTCGCCGAGTTTATCGACTATCTCGGCGTCTATCCCTGTTTCTTCCTTCACTTCACGGACAGCGGCCTGCTCCGGAGTTTCCCCCAGCTCGATATGGCCCTTCGGCAGAGCCCAGACGGTGCCGCCCTTCACGCCTATCAAAACGACTTCAATCCTGCCCTCATCGCCAAGCCGATAGACCACCCCTCCTGCCGACTCCTCGAACACCGTTGGTATCTTGCGTTTTTTCCGCATGGTTCCGAAGCTTACCCTCCCGTGTTGAACTCAGGAGGCCTGACGACAAGTATGTCGGAAGGGGCAAGTCTGACGGTCTTCTCCGTCACGCTTCCGAGAAGTATCCTCTTAAGCCCGCTCCTGCCGTGTGTGGCCATGACCACAAGGTCGATGTCTTTGTCCTCCACGACCTGAGCTATCTCAATGCTCGCATCGGGCGCTATCCGCACCTCGTATTCGATGTCAACATCATCGCGGTAGATGGTTTTGAGCTGTTCGGTCAGCTTTTCCTTGACCGCCTGGCCGGTATATTCGGTGAATTCGGGATAATAGATCTGAATTTCGGCCTCGAGCTCGCTCCAGTGGATGGGGATTTCGTGCACATGCAGCACAATGAGTCTGGCATCAAGATATTTGGCTATCTCCACGGCATAACGCCACCCAAATCCAGCAGGCCCCGACAGGTCAGTCGGGAACAGGATGCTCCGTATCGGGCTGGGTTCCTCTTCCTTAACGATATAGACCGGCACATCCGATTTGCGCACCACTTTCAACACGGTTGAGCCATATTCGCCCTTCCTCGTCATGATTATGAGATCGGCCTTCAGGTCCCTGGCAGCTTCGAGGATTTTGAGGTAAATCTTGCCGTCCGTGATCTCAGCGCGCGCCTTAATCCCCTTGCTCTCGAACTGGGTAACATAGTCGTTCAGCTTCTCCATGGCTTTCTGGCGGATGAATTCGATGTATTTCTCAGTGTTCGGCGACGCAAGCAGGAAGACCGGGGTCTCAGAGATGACATGAAGGAAGATCACCTCCGCCCCGAATATTCCGGCTATCCTCTCCACCCTTGCGAGTGCCTTCTCAGATGCACCGGTGAACTCCACGGGAAACAGAATTTTCTCCACTTTCATCATAAACACCGCCTCCTTTGATTTTTGCCTATTTTAAACTATGTATAGGTCGATTTCTAACTTTCGAGAAGTGTAACATCCCCCGCTGCACATACACTATGCCAGAAAACGGTTTAGACCTTCGGGAAGCGGCCATCCCGCCGCAACTTTGATTAAAAATCGTCAGATAACATGTTATAATTTGCCACAACACATCGGGAGGCTGCTGAGCACATGAAAAAAGTCGAAATTCGGTTGATGCTTGCAATTCCAGTCCTTCTCACCATGATAGGCCTCCTTGAGCTCTACTCGATAAACACAGCCTTCTTTTACAGACAGTTGCTCAGCTTCCTTCTGGCAATCTTCGTCTTTGTGCTTTTTTACAGCATCCACAGTGACCTTATCGAGTCCGCCGGCGTGCCCCTCTTTGTGCTGTCAGTTCTGCTCCTCATCGTCGTGCTAGGCATGCCGTCAAGCGGCCCAAAAAGGTGGATTCCGTTGGGCGGATTTAAGTTTCAACCCTCTGAGCTGGCCAAACTTGCAACGATCCTGATACTCGCCCACATATTTTCAAAAAGGGAGACGCGGGCAGCGTTCTGGAAAGCGGTCGTCCTGACGCTCATCCCATTCGGACTGACCCTGATCGAGCCCGATCTCGGAACTGCCGCCGTGTTCGCTTTCATAGGCTTCTCGATGGCGTATCTTGCTGGATTTGAGACGGAACCGCTTTTCTTCGCCATCGTCATACTGCTTTCCTCTGTCCTATCATTCGTGCCGATGGGCTACATCCTTTTTCTGGCAATAATTGCGCTTGGTGCCAGACTGTTGAGGTATTCGGCAAGCTTCATCTTTCTGCTCGTCTTTGCGAGCATCATCGTGGCGTTGATAACACCTGTGATCTGGGAGAAAGGGCTTCACGACTACCAGAGGAAAAGGATTACCGCATTCTTTCAGCCTGAGAAGTTCGAGAAGGACATCGGGTGGCAAACGGTTCAGGCTCACATAGCGCTGGGGTCAGGAGGGCTCACGGGCAAAGGGTTCAGGCATGGCACTCAGAAAGGGCTGTCATTCCTGCCCGCAGCGCATACGGACTTCATATTTTCGAGTATTGGCGAGGAATTCGGTTTCATCGTCTGTTCCCTGATCATATTCCTGTTTTTGTGGTGGATAGTTAAGGCCTTTATGATCTCATACCGATTTAAAAACCGGTTTGGTCAACTACTTGGCTACGGCGTGGCGACATCCATCTACTTCCACGCATTCGTCAACATCGGCGCCAACCTCGGCCTGCTGCCCGTAGTCGGGCTTCCTCTCCCGTTTATCACCTACGGAGGAAGTCACCTCATAGTTGAAGCCGCCATGCTGGGCGCATTTTTCAGGCAGATAAAGGAAAGCTCCGAGTAAAAGCTGTTCTCAAACCATTTACCATATAATTACCCGATAGGTTGAGAAAGGAGGCGATTATGGTTGCTCAACTTTTGGCTTTTTATCTCATCGGTGTTCCTACCGTGGCATTGAATTCCACACCCGGCCCATCTCCGGAAGTAACCCTGTTCATCGAAGGAGAGGCTCAAAATATCGTGCATTTCAGGCTTTATGAGGTTCCCGACCCCGAATCATATCTGCTTGAAAGTTACAGACAGGGCTACATGCCGAAGAACGCAGTGGGCTTGAAAAACAATGGAGTTTCATCGACTTACGCTGCAATAAAAAGGGAAACACGGACATTCAGATACTGGCTGCGAGAGGTGATGTCATACCCTTACCGTTCTGCTACGGTCCAGGCGCTTGACCTGAAGAGCATGGAGGTTAAAACTTACGACACGAACAAAAAGCTGCCGCCTCTCAACGGGTTCAGGCTCATCAAGGAATGGGATCTACCGACGCCGATCGTATCTTACAGCGACGACATAACAATTCCCGGCATGGACACGCTCCCCGAAAGGCTTTACCTGCTCGAAACATCCTATTCCGGGGTAACGACATACATCCCAGTGCTGAAAACGACACTGTTTTCGGAGTTCAAGGTCGGGCGTGGCCGCTATCTCCTTTTCCTGACTGACTCAGCATCAAATCCCATACCGGGAGCGAGGGTGGCGGTCATAGAGAACCGCAAGCGAGCCATCAAAGGGGTTACCAATCCCGACGGCATAGCGGAGTTCAGCCGCGGCGACTCCATAAGGACGCTGATGGCCGTATTCGTCACAGAGGACAATCGAGTAAGTGTCTGTGGAGATTATTCTTATGGCTGGTTTACCTCGAACGAGGCCCGCATGAAGGCCTATGTCTATACCGACAGACCCATCTACAAACCCGGCCACACGGTTTACATCAACGGAATCCTGAGGAAACAGCGCGGATTTGGCTATCGCAACGCCCCGAACAGGTATGTGATTTTGAAGGTCAGCAGGGGATGGGGCGAAACCGAGCTCCTGAATGACACGCTCATGACGGACGAATTCGGAGCCTTCAACGACTCGCTTGTCCTGCCCGACAACGCAAAGCTCGGTTCATACTACATCGAAGTGGAATACGACGACGAAGAAATCGGATACCGCTCGTTTGAGGTTCAGGAATATGTCAAACCGGAATTCAAGGTCTCGATATCGACGGATGGCAAGAAGTTCGTCTCCGGTGACGAGATACACATCACAGTTTCTGCAGAATACATCTTCGGAGCGCCGTTGAAGGGCGGCGTTGCCGAACTTGTCGTTACAAAAATGCTTCCGTGGTGGTATTACTACAACGGCGCATCGGACTACCAGACGATTTTCAGGGGCAGCAACGAGTTGAACGACATGGGGAAAACCAGCTTCAAGCTCGAGGTGCCTCTGGATAGCATACCTTACAACTACCGCTTGGTGGCAACAGTCACAGGGCCAGACGGCCGCAAAATATCATCGTCAAAATGGGTTCAGGTCTATCCATCAAGTTATGTCCCGAATATCAGGCTCGACAAATTCATCTACACGGACGATGACACCGCCTTTACGGCCAGGGTCACCGTGCACGACATAGACGGCAATCCGATCTCCACAAATGTGAAGCTCACGCTCTATCGCGGATGGCGCAGAAAGGAACAGCTCAAAGAGGCCCAATTCGCAACGGATGAGGACGGTGAGGCTCAGATCACGATGCCGCTCCCGCAATGGCCGGATGACTACTTCGTCGTCGTTAAGGTCACCGATCCGAGAGGCAGGCAGATGATAGCATCGGAATGGTTCTACCGCGCAAATTCACGATACAGGTGGTGGTCATGGAGCGGCGGACTTGAGCTGAAGGTGGACAGGGATACCGTGTCCAACGGCGATTCGATAACAGCCGTTGCCACAGCGCAAACTCCGAAGGGCAAGATGCTGATGACGCTTGTGGCAGGAGACACTATCATCGCCTACGATGTTGTCGATATCAAAAACCACATAGCCACCATCAAACTGCCTGTGCCGAAGGGCGTTAACGGTTGGATTCGACTTGCCGTCGAGATCGGCGGTCAAAAGCCTGATATAGCGAGCAAAGGCATCTTGGTCGTTGATTCGTCCAAGATGCTGAATGTCAGGATAGAGACCGAAGGCAAGGAGTTTGAGCCCGGAAGCGAGATCACGCTCAAGGTAAAAATCACGGACTTTGAAGGGCGTCCTGCGAAAGCGGAATTTTCCATCGCAGTCGTTGACGAGGCCATCTACCAGCTCAAAAAGGATAATTCAGGGGACATCTTCGCCAACTTTTACATGCGGTATCAGGACGGCTGGCTCTGGAGCTTCAACTCGACATATTTCACATTCTACACGGACAGGAGCATCGACCTGACGGAGCTGGCTAAGCGGAACGAAAGCTCTGCCGAGGCGATCGCCCAATTCAAGGAAGCGGCTCCATCACAGACGCCGGTCAGGGCAAAGTTCAAAGATCTCGCTTTCTGGAGAGCTAACGCCCGCACGAACGGGAGAGGCGAGGCGGTAATCAGGTTCCGACTGCCGGATAACATCACCCAGTGGCGCGTCACGGTAAAGGCTTTCACAAAGGACACACGGCTCGGTCAGGCGACACACAAGTTCTACGCTCGCAAGCGCGTGTTCGTGACCGTGGCTCCGCCGAGATACCTGACAGTGGGCGACACTATCGAAATTCCCACAACCATCCACAACTTCATGTCGGCTCAGATGGAGTTCAAAGTCGATGTGAAGACAGACGGGCTAAAACTCCTCAGGGAAGGCCCGATAAGCGTGAGGGTTCCGTCTCAGGGCAGCAAGGTGATCCTGTGGACGGCAGTGGCAGAAACGCCCGGAAGTGCGTCCGTTCAGGCCACAGCTTCCACATTCAGGGCATCCGACGCCGTGCGGATCTCGTTCCCGATAAAGCAGTATGGGCTTCAGATGTCCGTTGCGCGAAATGTTGAGGCCAGAGACGGCGTCAGCTCAACCAGTTTCGTCCTGCCTGAAGTCAGCGAGATGAAAGACGCAAGTTGCAGGGTGACATTGGCTTCAGGTTACATCACCGTCGCAATGGCCGCGCTCCCCTACCTCAGAGGATACCCTTACGGCTGCGTTGAGCAGACTATGAGCCGATTTCTGCCCGACATAATCGTCAAAAGCATCGCTTCACGATACGGCATAAGGGTCGAGAACGAGGACGAGCTGGAGAAGATGATAAACATGGGCTTGAAACGGTTATACAGCTATCAGCACTACGACGGAGGCTGGGGCTGGTGGCAGTTCGACGACAGCGAGGATGAGATGACGGGCTATGTGATGTGGGGACTTGCGCTCGCCAGAATGAACGACATCGAGGTGAACCCATCGGTGATAGCTTCGGGGCTGTCCTACATCAAGGAGCGCGTGGGCTCCGATATCGATGACGGCGGCCTCGTGGATCTGCTGTTCGCATACTCCTATTACGACACACTGACAGACGAAATGATCGACAATCTGCGCGATGTCTCGTTCAGCAACCTGACGCCTGTGCAGGAGGCCAAATTCGCAATCCTGACACATAAGCTCGGCATGGACGACCTCAGCAAAGCCGCCCTGGAAGCGCTTGAGGAGGACAGATACCAGCTGTGGGAATACGAATGGATTCCTTACGACGAACTCTCGCTTGCATGGCGGATAATGGCTTACAGTCAAACAGGATTCCGCCCGGTCGAACGGATGCAGGCCGTTGCGGACACGCTGATATCGATGCGGAAAGGCCCGAGATGGAGCTCAACCCTCACAACCGCATACAGCGTCATGGCGCTCTCGGATTTGAGCCAGAAGTTGAACGAACGGGCCAAAAAATCCACCGTCACGCTGAAAGTTAACGGCCATGAGATTTTCAAGGGCGAGATCGGAAATGGTGAGGTCAAATCGATAGATGTGCCGCTGGGCTACCTGAAGGGCGACACAAACACACTGACGCTCAAGAGCAAGCGGGTAAAGAGCTTCGCCTCACTCACGGTCTCGTGGTTCAGTGGGAAATACCCGATCAAAGCCCGTTCTGCGCCTGAGTTAAGCATCAAAAAGGAGCTGTATCAGCTCGATTATCGCAAAAAGGGCAGGGAGTGGGTGGCCTACGAAACGCCGATCCGCTCAGGCTCATCCATAAGGCCGATGTCGAGGATGAAGGTGAGGTTGACCATCATCGCAAACAAGGACATCGGGCGGATTATCGTGGAGGATCCCGTGCTGCCCGGAGCCGAGATCGATGAGAACGACTTGATGCGCAGATACATCTACGATTATTGGGATTCGCCGATAGTTGGGATGGAACGAAAAAATGACCACATAGCGTTCGCCGTCCCCTACATCAATGAAGGCGACACCGTCACGGTGGAGTATGTGGTGATGCTCCAAAACAAAGGCGTTTTCCATCTCATGCCGGCGGTGGCTTACGGGATGTATATGCCGCAATCGAGAGCAAATTCGAGAGAATACCTGATAAAAGTGCATTGATGACCGCATTCTGGATAATCGTTTTGCTCGCGCAGGGTGTCCGTGTCAGGGTGCTGGCGTCACGAGATGTAGGAGAGCTGGTCGTGTCGCACGCAATGATGGTGGACGGCGCGGACACCCTGAAATTCCGTTCCCTCAAATTCAGAGCAAGAAGCGGTTATGTCGTCTGGGGGAACAGGATATCGAAGAAAGTAACTATCTTGCCTTTGCGCAGGGCATTATCGATAGATTTCGATGGTGAGACCCGTCGCTACACGGGCAGACTTGAGCTCACAGCCGAAGGCGATAAGCTGGTGCCGATAAACATCGTAAATCGAGGGGACTACCTTGCCTCAGTGGTCGGCTCCGAGATGACATCGAACGCCCCCATCGAGGCGCTGAAGGCTCAGGCCGTGCTCGCAAGGACTTTCGTGCTCAAATTTCGCGAAAAGAAGCACGCGGGATTTAATTTCTGCGACCTCACCCACTGCATGCATTACAACGGCAGCGATGCGATAACGCCTGCCACTTCCAGAGCCGTCAGGGAAACCGAGGGCATCGTCCTCGTCGCTTCAGATGGCACACCTGTCGAGCCATACTTCTCCGCATCAAACGGGGGTAAGATCGACCTCCCGTCAAAGGTGTGGGGCACAGACGATCCCGATTACCTCAGGTCGAAAGATGACCCTTTCTCGGCAACTGCCACCGACCGAAACCGCGTCTGGAGGACGGAAATTCCGGTTTCAAAGATAGAAATGGCTTTCGGAATTACAGGGCTGATCGACATTGAAGTCGATACGATGTCGTCGCCCATGATGGTGGAGCTCATCGGAAACACAACGATGAGGATTCGAGCCGCAGATTTCAAAATCAGGCTGAACCGTGCCATCGGATGGAACAAAATCAAATCCGTTAGGTTCTCAGCTCGCAGGCACGGCTCGAAATATGTCTTTGAAGGCAAAGGGCTCGGGCACGGCATAGGGCTGTCTCAGGCTGGAGCCATCGAGATGGCGCTCAGAGGCTACACTTTCGAGGAAATACTGCATTTCTACTTCCCCGTCGCGTGGCTCCGAGAAGGGAACTCATCGTTTCTCTATCGCGGAAGGATAACCGAAAAGGTGCACTCCGACCTCAAACAGGCTCTCGCAGATGTCGAAAACTCCCTCTCCCTCAGGCATTCATCCCCGATTTACATCGTCGAATTCAAATCCGTCGGGGAATTCACGGCCGCCACAGGTCAACCGTGGTGGAAAGCGGCCGTTACGGTGGGAGATACGATTTACATCCAGCCTTTTGAAATTTTGCGCAAACGGGGTATCTACTCCGAGACGATGAGGCGAGAGCTCTACCATGTGATTCTCAACCAGCACGACATCGAACTGCCATTGTGGTTGAGAGAAGGGGTTGCCACACTGCTGTTCGGGAGCCGCCAATCGGTGGGCGGTCAGATTCCGCCGCCTCAGAGAGTGGAATTGATGCTCAGGTCAAATGACAAAGAGGAATTCAGGCGCGGCTGGGTCTATTCCGCCGCACTTGCAGAGAAATATTTGTCCAACAGGGACATAAAATCTATTTTGAGTTCAAAGCAAACTGGAGGTATGTAACCATGAAAAAGGTGATAACAGTCACAATCATCGTGGCCGCACTCACAGCGGCTTTATACAGTTATTTGCAGCCTCAGGAGTTGAAAAGGAAGGACATATCGAGCGATTTTGAGCTGCTCCCGGCCGAAAACATCAAGAGCGTCGTCGTCCTGCCGTCATTCGACAGGACGCTTGAGCTGGTCGGGACGAAGGAGTGGTTCAAAGAGGCCCAATCGAACGGGCTTATGGACGATTTTTTCGATTATCTCGCATTCAGGCTGAACATCGGCGGCCTGCCGTCAAAGGCGCTTAAGCTTTTCCACGGCAAACTGTTCTGGGATCTCATCGGCGATGGCGCACTGGTCGCAACATACGACAACGGCGAGAAGATTTACATCACGCACCCGAAAGAGCATGTCCAGATGGCATGGCGCAGCATTCTGAAAGAGGGGCAGGAATTCCGCCATTCCGGCCTGCTTTACTCGAAGCTGGGCCAGTCCTACATCAGTTTTGTCGGAAACCTGTTTGTGGCGACCACATCTGAGCCGAAGATGTGGGCCGTGCTCGAACGAATGACCAAAAAGATGCCGTCGATGGCAGAACAGATGAGCCCGATGAGCGGGGTTTACGCTTACGGCATGGTGGAAGGGGACGGTGTGCTTCTGCGCGGAAAAATCGAGTTCAAAGTCAATGAAAACGGCCTGACAGCGGATATGCGCGACATCGACGGGGTTATCGGTGCGCCTCTGAGGACTGCCAAACCGTTCGGAAAACTTCTTCTGCCCGACGGGACAACGGCGGTGATTGGGTTCAAGAAGATCGATTTTTCCGAGAGCGAGGATTTTCTCGCAAACAACTTCCCGAATTACACGAATTCGTTGAGCGAAAACGGGATCAAACCCATCTTTCCGCTTCTGAAAGGCAAGCTAAAGCTCATCGTGGCGGGGTTTACCGAGGACTACTACGCCGTTCCGGAATTCGCATTGAGCATGCAGCTGAGCAGAAAGGGGCGAAAGGCAATTCGCGATGTCATGGGCGGCTACATCTCGGACGATCAGTCGCTTCTCAGCTGGGGCGTGGAATCGAACAACCTGATTTTGTGGAACGAGCAGACGCTCAAGAACATGCTCAAAAGCTCGCGTGGCAAAACTGTCTCAAAACGCAACCTGATAGCCGTTATAGACATGGACGCAGTCTCGCGCAACATCTTCGACTACATGATGCATGTGTCGAGATATTCCGAGTTTGTAAGCGCAAACGCACTCAGGAGCAAGGTCGCCAATGTCGTCCGCAAGATGATCAAAGGCCGCGCAGTCGTGCTCATGAGCCATCCTGACAAAAACGATGTGCGGATAGAGTTTCTGACAAGCCAATCGGCGCGCTAAAACGGTAAAAAATCACAGCCTCCCATTTTCAATCGGGCCGATTTAGCTCGATTTCACGCATTGGCTGAATGGGATCGCCTGAAAGATAGGCTTTTGCCGCATCTCACCGTGCGTAGAAGTCGATTATCATCATGGAGATCGGCGCATTGCCACGGTATTAAATTTTGGTTATAATGGCGCTTAGAAACCAACCCACCTGAAGAGGGACAGGATAAAGTCATACCCGCCATCCTCTCTCTTTGAAGGTGAAAGGAGGGAAGGGAGTTATGAACAAGTCCAGATTTTTGGTCGCCTTCATGGCGATCGTCGTCGCTTTCCCTGCTTTCATACACGCCGAGCTGACATCCGTCGAATACAAAAGGGATGTTTACTACAACTCCGATCCGCAGAGCGGCGCGCCGCTCGATGTTGACTACCATACGCCGGGCATCACCTCCATCTCCATGCTGCAACAGGACAGGTTGCACCTCTATTTTCAGGCAGGGACAACGCCCTACTATTTGAAGGGCGGAATAAGGGTTAAGTTCATCTGGGACACTGATTCAGCTGGTCCCGGGAACAGGTTTTCTGTAAAAGTCGTTGCGGAGACCGATTCAGCGTTTCAGGGGAACCCATACTTTGGAGGTTCTCACGAGATCTATTCCAATTACGGGGTTCAGGTAGGCGTTACAGATGAGGCAAGGGTTCTGGAACTGCATTATGGCGTTCTGACATGGGGAGATTGGATGGAAACACTTGTGGGGCTGGGCTTTGACTTATGCATAAACATGCGTGGCGATGGGATACTGCCAATGGAAAGCGAATCGCTCACCGCCGGGGATGAGGTCACCCTCGTTTCAATCGGTGCCGATATGTTAGCAGGGGAGAAAGCTTTGAAGGATAGGCATGGGAATCCCATCAAGGACGACGCGGCATCATCTGTCCTGGGGTTATTGAACCTTGTGAGTCTCGGCATGAGCAACTACTACAAACTCCAAGACGGCCGCATATACTTAGAGATTGAACCCGTCTGGCCGTTTTACTACGATCCGGCTTATGGCAACAACAGTCAGCATGTCTGGATGCACAGGGGCGACACAGTCGTGTTGCATCTCGCCGTCGATCCCCTTGCGACAAACAACGATACCGGCTACTTCAGGATACTCTCCAACGGATATGTTGAGGAGGACATCTACTACAGGCAGGCGATACATGTGGGTTTCCTGTGGTGGGATGAGGATGTTTACACGGAGCCTTGGTTCCCGTTGAGGAACGGGACGGTCGCCCTGATGTTAGATGACGATTTCCCGCTCATACCCGTCCCGTTAACAGGGGAAAGCCATTCACACGCAGACCTTTACATAGACACTGAATATCTATCCGTGTGGAACACAAGGTATCTGGGCGGATATGTCTCACTGACGCCAACTCCTCAGGTAGATGGCTGGACAGGCGTCGGAATTAAAGTGAAAAACAAGGGCAACATCACATCGACAGG
The DNA here is from genome assembly GCA_027037615.1 of Caldifarciminota bacterium. Taxonomy (GTDB): domain Bacteria; phylum Hydrothermota; class Hydrothermia; order B15-G9; family B15-G9; genus WGAI01. The sequence continues at coordinate 29,650 of JALVZN010000044.1, forward strand.
TTACACAATAAAGTTCGTGTTTCCCGATAGCGTCAAAACTGAGCACAGGGACGGCAACATACCGCCGGGCGGACACGATGATGTCTCAAAAGTGAGTCCTCAATGGACGCAGACGGGCGTGTCCCCGATCTCGATTATCATCATACCTGACCCGACCAATCACGACCCCAATCCGCACAACGACACGCTGAACTTCAATGTCTTTGTCCGTAAGCACACGATTCCGGTGCTGGTGGCCATCGTGGATGAAGCAACTGGCGATACCATAACGCCTTCCGATTCGGTCTTTGGCCGCGTATGGGCGACGAACAACCAGAACTATTTTGAGCGCGGCGTCCCCGATACAACCTACAACGGCTGGGACAGGTGGCTGTTGATGGTGCCAGAGGGGGAAGCGGTCACCATCACCGCTTTTCCAGATTCCAATCACCAAAATATTTACACATCAAGCAAATATGTCGATGTGGATACCTTATCGTCAGAACCTCTATGGGTTTACATCAGGCTATGGGGATGGGGATCCGTTGAGGGCACCGTCACGGACGAGAGCGGGGCGCCGATTGAGTCCACTCTGGTGTCGGTGGGGCCTTTTTACACATGTTACACCGACCAGAACGGCCATTATCTGATTGAACACCTGCCATCAAACCACCTTTTGACAAACTCACCCTATTATGTCAGTTTCTACGCTCCGGGATACCGCATCGACAGCATCCCGTTCCATATCAACAACTCAGAGACAGCACATATCGACCACCAGATGGCGGACATAGACACGATCCCGCCATACGGAGAGATCAGCTGCTCGCCTGTTGTTCCAAAGACGCTCACGATAAACCTAACCGCAATGGATACATTCACCCAATTTGGCGATACCCTGCCTCCGACGAAGGTCATGATCAAGGACAACAACTCATCGTGGCATGAATACGATTACGGGACGGGTTTTGACAAATCCATAACATGGACGGTTCACACAAGCACTTCCCATACGGAGGTTGACACGATTTTTGCAAAGTTTGAGGACAACGCTGGAAACATATCGGACAGCATCATGCAGGTCGTAACAGTGGCTCAAGACCCGCCTGAGGGCACCTTCACGATAAACCACGGCAACAGCAGCACATCAAATACGGATGTCATGATCACAGATGTGACGATCACCTCAAGCGCCGTAGGTGTGCGGGACATAACGATCACCGAAGATGGCGGCGATAGCGTGACTTACAACTACTCGGAGGGGGCGGAATATCCGTTCTCCATCACTGCAACCGCCGGCTCTCACACGGTCTGGGTCACTTTCAGGGATTCGTTTGGCCTGACATCACAGCCTGTGCCAGGCGCCATAGAGCTCGAATATTCAGGGAGGGTGTCGATAAACAACGGTGCACAATACACCAGATCAACCTCAGTTGACCTATCGATCGAGGCGAGCTCCTTTTTGGTCTCAAATGTGAGTGGTGACAACATGTTCGGCGGCCACCCTCTGGCTCAATCGTTCGTGCCGCATGCCGACAGGATTTACGGGATCAGCGTTTACTTAATGGGCGCAGATTCAGGCCTCAAAATCGGGATTTACAGGGATTCCGTGGCCGGCAATACCCATTTGCCCGGCCGCATGCTCGTGCTGGATACCCTGAACTATGACCCTCAGGCTGGATGGGTAACAATTCCCTACCCCTCGCCCATTTTAGTCGATCCAGACAGGAGTTACATGATAGTCCTATTTCAGACTACGCTCGACGGCGTATCGAATGACCTCTATGTGGAAGCGGGGCCATCGAACAACTATTCCGAAGGGGATCTCTACTTCTATCCGTCATACAGAAAACGGCCGACGGATGACTGGTATTTCTCGGGCTATGACATGGTTTTCAGGGTTCTGGGACGGGCTGACGGGATGGAGATCTCGAACTACGAGGATTTTCACAATTCAACGGGTTTGATCTCTTTCAGTCCCTCTTATTCGGGCTGGGAACTGCTTCCCGGTGACGGATTGAAAAGGGTCTATGTGAGGATAACGACGGGCAGCAATGTCTCGACGGTCCACGACGCCATAATACTCGATCGAGAACCGCCGACCGATGTCTCGGTCTCGATAATGAACCACCTCCCATACCTTGAGACCACGGAGTGCACGCTCAACATCTATGCCGTTGATACACTTTCGGATGTGGAAGCTTACAGCGTAAACGATGGCGAATGGCAGGATGCATACCGCCTTCTGCCGATGATCACGGTGCACAATGTCCAATCGGGTGCTCCCGGGCCAAGGACGATGAGTTTCAGGTTCAAGGACAGGGCAGGCAACATAAGCGATCCCACTTCCGTGACCATCGATTATGACCCGGACGGCCCTCAAGCGTCGGTAAGGCTTGGAAACAACGGATTTTCGCCATCGGAAACTGTCGGAGTCCATATCTCTCTCGCAAAATTCAACGGAAAGTCGATAACGGTTGACAGCATGAGGTTTGCGTCGGGGCACCGTATGGAATGGGGCGAATGGATGCCTTTTAAGGCCGATACATCTTACATCTTCGACAAAGGCGGGAATGTTGGGCTATGGGTCGCATTGAAAGACAATTACCGCAAAACATCGACATTCATCGCAAACTGCGTGATCGACACGACCCCACCCGGTGAGGTTTATGATGTGCGAGATGAAGGTCAATCGACCAGAAACCACAGCTCGCTCGCCTTCTGGTGGCAATGCAGAGGGGACTACGAATCCGGGCTCTCGCAATTCCAGATAGTCGTATCGACCGATCCGAGTTGCCTCAGCGACATCGTCACGGTTGTCTCTGTGCCTCCGAATGACAGATCCGCTCGCATAGATGTTCCAGGTATGCGCGGCGACTCAACATATTACGCAAAAATCGTGGCGGTGAACAGGGCGGGACTCTGGAGCCAGAGCGACCCAACCGATGGGATAACCGTCATAAACGGCATAGTGCAATTCGATTTGATCTCGCCTTCCGACTCAGCCCTTCTGGATAACAGCCAGCCTGTTCAGCTTGTCTGGCACAGCACATCGGACAGCATTTCCGTCCTGACAGGATACGAAGTCTTTATCGACAATGCATCTTATGGGCTTATCGGGGACACAACGCTTTCGATAGACACGCTTGACGACGGCTGGCACAGCTGGTATGTGGTTGCGCACGATAGCCTTGGGGATACCAAAACCTCATCGTCAACATACAGCTTTTATCTCGGTGCGGCGCCGCAAACACCGCTGGCCATCTTCCCGTCGGACACATTCCTGAACAGCGACACGGTGAACTTCATCTGGAGCTCCGCATCGAAAGCGGCCTTAAGCAACCCATCAGCAATCGGTAAACCGAGATGGGAAGGCGCGGACGATGGGCTCAAGGGCGCGGACATCTTCACAATCCAGATAGCGACTGACACATCGTTTTCGTCGATCGTGGACTCCGTAACCACCTCGGACACAACCCTATCGCTTGTTATCGGCGAGGGCAGGTGGTTCTGGAGGGTAAAAGCGTCCAATCCGCTCGGCACATCCGACTGGAGCACTACGGCAAGGTTCGGCGTTGACACGACGGCCCCGACACCGTTTGCGGGCATCTCTCCATCGGCATCCGACACAATTCACAGCGATACGGTGCAGTTCCTGTGGCATAGTTCGTTCGACAACTTCGGGCTGATCGGATACAGGCTCACCTGCTTCTCTCAGGACACGGCGATAACGGTTTACACAGGCGACACCGCCTCCACCATAGCGCTCAGGTCAGGTGATTACAGCTGGTATGTCGAGGCGATAGACAGCGCTGACAACATAACCCATTCCGATACCGTAGCTTTCACCGTTGAGGTCATCACGCTTCCGACGCCCGTGCTCGTTTCGCCTCAGAACGACACCATCGTCGCCCACACGGATGGGATCGAGTTCGTCTGGCGAACCAGCGGAATTAAAAACGGGTTGGCGGACATCGACGGCGCGAAAACCCCGTCATACGGGTTCGTGTTCCAGCTGTCTTCGGATTCGCTATTTCAAAACCCGGTGGTCTGTGACACGCTGACGGACACAACCATAACGCTCGACATCTCTGAAGGCCGTTTCTACTGGCGGGTAAGGGCGGCTGATTCGATCGGCCACCTCAGCTACTGGACTTCGGCATGGGAACTGCTGGCAGATACAACCCCGCCGAATGCGCCCGTTCTGATCTCGCCATCGGACGGTGACACGCTGCATTCCGACACGATCCAGTTTCTTTGGCATGCCGCAGCCGACAATTTCGGAATTATGTCATACCAGATAAGTTGTTGGTCAGCGGATACATCGCTCTCATTGCAGACTCAGGACACATCGCTTGCCGTCGCCCTGCCAAACGGCCACTACTCATGGGCGGTCGATGCGGTCGATAGTGCTGGACATTCGACGGCTTCCGATTCCGTTTCATTCACGGTTCGCGTGTTCAACCTACCGACACCTGTGCTGATCTGGCCACATAACGATTCCATCTACAATACATTTGAGGTGCCATTCGTGTGGAGCCCGGGGGACGGCAAAAAAGGCTCATCCGATGCAGGAAAACCGTCGAATTACTACATCCTTGAGGTGTCGAGTGATTCGTCTTTCGACAACATAACCATTTCCGACACATTGGCAGACACATCTGAGACGCTATCGCTCTGGTATGGATACGCTTACTGGAGGGTTAGGAGATACGACGACGAGGGCGGACTTAGCGCATGGACAGCCACATGGACGACCGGAGTTGATACCTCCCGACCATGGCCGCCCTACCTGGTAAGTCCTCCGACGAGGGATACGATCGACACGAATGTCGTAACCTTCGTGTGGCTGAGATCGCTGGAGCAATTTTCCGGAGTCGCATACTACCTGTTCAGATACGAATGGTATTGGCAACCGGGGGATAGCGGAAAATATTACGACATAATTGTTTACGACACGACCATCACCCTCGATAGCCTCCCTCAAGGCCATTATGTTTGGTTCTTAGATGTTGTAGATTCAGCAGGAAACGGCAATTATTTCCCGTCAGACATGAGATCTATTTACATAGACTACATCGCCCCGCCCTATTTCGTGGAGCCGACATGGGATGAATGGCAACACGGGAGCGTCAACTTCAGATGGGGGTTCCCGTTCAGTGATACCACCATCTCGATACCATACCTGTTCCAGCTGCAGGTCATGGACTCAACCGACTCGATCATATTTGACGGCGTTTCCACATCATACCATTATGGCCTTACCCTCCCATCGGGAATTTACAGTTGTCGAGTGAGGGTGAATTCGGCAAGAGACTCATCGGCGTGGTCAGAGATAGACAGCTTCAGGATAGACGACATAAGGCCGTCCGTGCCTCAGCTGCTGTCGCCTGAAAGCGGAGGCCACATCACATCGTGCCCGGTTCAATTCTCATGGTCGAGCTCAAGCGACAATCTGAGCGGAGTTATGGGGTACCGACTTCTGATCTCATCGGATCCCGAACTGGGCTCGCCTGTCGTAGATACATTTTTGAGCGATACAACCTTCCTGCTCGACACACTTGCGGATGGCAGATGGTATTGGCAGATCAGAGTTTCCGATTCTGCAAACAACATCACCGGCAGCGAGGTCGATTCGTTCTACATGGACCTTGCGCCGCTCCCGATACCGATCACAACCTCGCCTTCCTATGCCCAATGGCAGCAAGAGGATGTAACGCTCACATGGGAGATCCCATCGGCCGGCCCAAAAACGCAGAAAGGCAAAGGGAATCCGTATTCCTTCATAGTCGAGCTGCTGAAGGGCGGCGTGCCCGTTTTCTGCGACACTGTGGCTCAGGAATCGCTTGATGTCACGCTCAAAAGCGGCTACTACCATTGGCATGTCAGGACTTATCTCAATTACAGGTCATCCGACTGGTCGCCGATCGACAGCTTCAGGGTGGACGCCGAGGATCCGCCTTACCCCGTTCTGAAAAGGCCGGTTTACGCAGAGTACATAACCTCACTGCCTTACCAGTTCGTGTGGTCATCGCTGCCCGACACGCTGAGCGGACTGGTCGGCTATCGGCTTCTGATCTCGGATGACGAATCCATGACAAACCCCGCCATCGACACGATGGTTCAGACCTCAAACTACACGCTCACCGACTTAGACAACGGCGAGTGGTATTGGCAGGTGATAGCTCGAGATAGCGCCGGAAATGAAAGTCCGAGCGAGATAGATCCGTTCGTCATAGACACAATTCCGCCTGCGCCCGTCGGACTTATCTCACCGCAGGACGGGATGATACTTTCTGACCCTCTGGACATCGAATTTTACTGGCATTGGACGGAAAAGCGTAAGCTCGCAGGTTTGAACGGCAAAGGGGAAGTGTCTTTCGAGCTAAACATCGCCGACTCAATGGACACCCTGGTGATCTCAGAGCTCATCGACACAAGTTATGTCTATGATGAGCTGGACGAAGGCTGGTATAGTTGGTGGGTCAGGGCTTACGACGAAGCTGGAAACTGGAGCTCATCGGAAGAATGGAGCTTTGCAATTGACACCACATCGCCCCTGATAGAATCGACCCATGTGTGGCACGATACGAGTTTCACCGGGCCTTTCGATGTCAGCGCATGGGTTTACGACCTGAACGGATTGAGCGCAATCAGGCTGTTCTACGCATTCGGCCAGTCGCCGCGCGAATTCGACAGCCTCGACATGGTGCCCGATGCGCATCACAACTTCTACCACGCCCAGATCCCTCAGGTTCAGGATTCCACGATAGTCAACTACTTCATCTATGCGGCGGACAACGCATGGGAGCCAAACGAAAGCTACGATCCTGAGGACACCATCTACCACTTCAGGGTCATTCCGGAAAATATCGAGGAAAGCCACTTCCTGCCGACCGAGTTCGACTTAAAGGTGATCCCGCTACCGCTCACCGACAGGGTCAAGCTCATTTTTGCATCTCCATCAGCGACAACGATAAAGCTCTCAATCTACGGCTCAAGCGGCAGGATAGTTTATCGGAAAACCGCACAGGCGACGCCCGGATTTAACACATACGAGCTCAGGCTGAACCTGCACAACGGGGTTTATTTCGTCAAAGCGACAGCTGGAAGCAGTGAAATCATCAGGAAATTCGTCATTTTGAGGTAGTGAGCATGAAGGCGGCAATTCGGTTTCACCGAATTGCCGCCGGGCTTTCTGCACATCGCAACGCCCAAAAAACCTGCACCGCGCGCAATCGGATCGCTCCATGCGCCTCAACGCCCCAATTATGCGAAATTTACAGCGCCTCCCATCTTCAAGTTTGACGCCTGCGGTCAATTCTCTACTGCATTTTCAATAAATTCCGAGTTTCACCGTCAAATTCGGGTTGCGCATAAAGTATTGGTTTCCAATGGATTTGGAAGAAGATGTCGAGTTGGCCGTTTCGACATATCCATCTACTTAAACTCAATCTCATTCGGATACGATGATGCCCAATTCTGCTTTATATTCTAAGTCTGACAGTCCTTGCTGACTTTTCCTAAGGGGTGCGAAAATGGGATATACCGTCGGAGATATTGTCCGCATTATCGATGCAGTTCCCGAAGATGTTGATCTTTCGACACAAATCAAAGCCATCGTGACAGATTCGCGCAGGGTGACCGAAGGGGATCTGTTCGTGGCGATACCCGGTGAGAAATACGATGGGCACGATTTCACCGGTGCAGCCTACATGAACGGCGCAGTCGCATGCGTCGTCAGGCGCGGTGCGAACACATCGGTGCCCCGCCTCGAGGTTGCGGACACAGTCGTTGCGCTCGGCATGATGGCGAAGCACAGGCTGTTGAACGAACTGGCGAACGCCACCCGCATAGCCATCACAGGATCCGTGGGCAAAACCACCACGAAAGAACTGATTTACAGCCTGCTATCGGTCAGGTTCAGCGGCAGCCGAAGCCCCAAAAGCTTTAACAATGCGATCGGTGTGCCGTTGACGGTGTTTGAGGCGCCTGAGGACATCGATTTCATCGTCTTCGAGGTGGGCACAAATCACGCCGGCGAGATTGCGTATCTCGCTTCTCGCGTGATGCCAGACATAGCGGTGATAACACGCTCAGGCTACGGACACATAGGATTTTTGGGCTCGACCGAAGCGATAGCCCACGAAAAAGCCGATCTGCTCCGTGTGTTGAGGCCGGGCGGCGTCGCCGTCATCAACATCGACTCGATCCATCACGACATTTTCATCTCCTCCGTGCCTGAGGGGGTTAAAATCGTCACATATTCGATGCGCTCAGAGGACGCATCCATCCACGCGCGCCATCTGCCGTATGAAGAAGGCGACCTCGAAAGCAGGCTCACGAAAACCAGACTTCAGGTTGACGGTGAGCTCTACACGGTGCCATTGCCTTACGCCATCGCCGAGAACGCAGTTGCGGCGATAGCTGTGGCGAAACTGTTTGGGCTGTCACACGACGAAATTCAGGAGGGTTTTGACAGGTTTGAACATGTGCCCATGAGGATGGAGCTCACGGAGATACGAGGGGTCAAGATCGTAAACGACGCCTACAACGCAAATCCGGATTCCATGCTCGCGCTTTTCCGCACATTCGATGCGATTCGCAACGATCGAAAAACATG
>JALVZN010000045.1 GCA_027037615.1 Caldifarciminota bacterium
CGTTTCATAACTTTCCGAATGACAATCCTGTCGGGTGTCCTGACCAATTCGCCGTCGCTCTCATACGCCTTTATCAGCTTCGGGACGAGCAGATAACCTCCGTTGGCCAGAGCCGAATATGCCATAACCATCTGCACGCCATTGACAAGGACGCCCTGACCTATCGCAAAACCCGCAAATGTCACGCTGTCCCACAGGGAAACATGCATGTTCGGAGCGCTTGTAAACGACTCGGCCGGCAACAGTATGCCCGAATATGTCCCAAACCCGAACTTCAACGCCTCACGAGCAATCCTGTATTTCCCTATACTCAGTGCGAGTTTCGATGTCGCCACATTCGACGAATGCACAAGCGCATCTTTCCATGTGATTTTGCCCATGGGATGCACATCCCTGATTTTGTGGTTCTGTATCTCGAGATACCCGTTGCCCGTGCTCACAGAATCCATCGGGTCGATTACGCCGTTCTCATAAGCGTAAGTGTAAGTCACTATCTTGAAAGTGGATCCGGGCTCATAGGGATCCTTCACAGCGTAGTCCTTGAGGTCGGAGGGCGGATAGTTGACGATGGCCAGAATCTCACCGGTCATCGGGTCAGCCACGATCACAAGTCCATGTTTCGCACCGTGTTTCACAACCCACTTTTTAAGTTGATCGTAAGCAAAATCCTGAATGTCGGCATCTATGGTGAGGTAGAAGTTCATGCCGTCCTGAGGCTCTTCATGCGGCAGGTCAGTGCTGAACATCAACTTGCCGTCGGCCGTCCGATAGACATGCATGTAGCCCGATCTGCCCGATAACAGGTCGTTCAGCGACGATTCAACACCGCGAGTGCCATTCCCGTTCCTGTCAACCCTGCCTATCAGCGACAGCGAGGCGTAATCGTAAGGGTAGTCCCGACTCCAGAACTTATCTATCCGTATGCCCTTAACCCCTTTCAGGTCGTTGTAGGCCTGCATTGGCAAGTCATAGGCAAGCAATAGGGCAAATGTGCCCTCAGGAAGCGGTCTTATGGCCGAGTCACCTATCCATTTTGCGAGCGGCTCAAATGGCTCGATCTTGTTCGAGATCTGATAGACGATCAGGCCGGGCACATTCAATGCGAAACCGCGCCCATACCTGTCGAATATCTCACCTCTTTTCGCCGGTATCGTTATTTTTGAGATCGCTTTTACTTTCGGCGCCTCTTTTCGGACTATTTGATAGGAGAACAGCCAGTAAAGAATCAGGATTGTCCAGAGGACGAACATGTATTTTAAGAGTTTCAATCTCCACATTTCCCATCTCCCATACATATTTCATACCCATGTCACGGGCGAGGCTTTCTATCCTCGACACGGTCTTCAACCGTGTTACCCTGTCACGCAGATCAGCCGTGACTTTTTCGAGGCTATCCCGCTCCCTCTTGAGCTCATAGGTCTTTTTCGCCATCGCATAAGAAAAGGTGTTCTCAAGGGCGACGACGAAACCGAGGAACAAAAGCAGCAATATGATTATAAATGTCCTTTTCATCCATATCCCCCACTTTCAAAAGCACCCTCATCTTTGCGCTGCGAGAGCGCGGGTTGCGCTTCCTCTCCGTTTCCGATGGCCGCACAACCTTTTTGTTAACCCGTTCAAAGATAGGAAGTTTGCCGAGCTGCTTCGCAATCCTGTCCTCAAGGGAATGGTAAGAGATTATAACAAGTCTGCCGCCGTCTTCAAGCGATGCGGCAGCGCTCGCAAGTCCAATCGCAACATGCTCAAGCTCTTCGTTGATAAAGATCCTGAACGCCTGATAAACACGCGGCAAAACATCGTTCAGGATCCTCGCAGGCACGACCGAGCGGATAGCCGAATTCAGCTCCGCCGTTCGGGTGAGCTCGCCCCTCCTGACAGCTCGGTATATCGCAGAGGCTATCCTGCGGGCACGCCGCTCCTCACCGAAAGCGTAGATTATGCTGGCGATGTCCTCCTCAGACAGCGATTTCAGGGCGTCGGCAAGTGGCTGACCGCGCGAGGGATCAAATCGCATGTCAAGATATTCGTCCTTCCGATAACTGAAACCTCGACCTGCCTCGTCTATGTGGAACGATGAAATTCCGAGATCGAACAGAACGCCGTTGGGCCTCCGTCCGACACGGGAAATGACGATATCCGAAAGTTTTATGTAATCGGAATTTATTGAGACGACATTCTTAAACCCCATCTCCGCAATGTTGTTCACCAGCATCTCGTATGTGACCGGATCCTTTTCGATGGCGAGGACCACGCCATCCTCACCGACAGCTCTGGCTATCTCGAAGGTGTGGCCGCCGAAGCCGGCCGTCGCATCGACCCAGACCTCGCCGTGAGACGGAGATGCAAGTTCAAGAAATTCGCGGACGAGCACAGGCTCATGTAATCTCCTCATGCCTGTAATAGTAACGCAATGAAACACCTTTTGCATAGGGCTAAAAATCAACTCAAGGGCAACTTTCCTTCCCAATTTGATTTTGTGGGATGGTTCAAAAGATTGCGTGGATGGGCGTTTTTCAGTAATATTTGCACGGTTTATGAAGCAAAACGGAGGTGTTCCATGGCTGAGAAAAAGAAACTTTCCCGTGAGGAGGCAAAGAAAAGGATCGAGGAGCTCAGAGAGCTCATAAACTACCACAATTATCGATACTATGTCCTTGATTCTCCTGAGATTACAGACGAAGAATACGATCAGCTGTTTCGCGAGTTGGTGGAACTTGAGGAGATGTATCCCGAATTTGTGACGCCCGACTCGCCGACCCAGCGCGTTGGAGCCCCGCCGCGCAAGGAATTCGGCGAAGTGAGGCACTCCATCCCGATGCTATCCCTTCAGGACGCAAGGAACGAGGACGAATTGAGGGAATTTGATGCGCGGGTGAAGCGTCAGCTCGGCCTGCCACCCGACGCCGATGTGGAATACATGGCTGAGCCCAAGTTCGACGGCCTCTCCTGCGAGATAGTTTACGAGAACGGCCGATATGTGCTCGCATCCACTCGCGGCGATGGCGTTGTAGGAGAGGATGTTACGCCGAATGTGCGGACGATCAAATCGGTGCCAATGCGGCTTTTGAACCCACCTGACCTGCCGATCCCTGCGAAAATCGAGGTCAGAGGCGAGGTGCTCATGCGCAAGGACGAATTCGAGAGGCTCAACATGGAGCTTGCAAAACGGGGCGAGCGGACATTCGCCAACCCGCGCAATGCGGCCGCAGGCTCGCTGAGGCAGCTCGATCCGAACATAACCGCACAGCGGCGCCTCGACTTTGTGGCATGGGGTATCGGCGTGGTCGAAGGCGTCGAGTTCAAAAAACAATCCGAAATCCTGGAAGCGCTTGAAAAATACGGATTTAAGGCCTCAAGGCCGCGCAAGGTGTGCCGTAACATCGAAGAAGTCATCCAATACTACCGCCAGATGGAGCAGGAACGAGAATCTTTTGTGTATGAATTGGATGGCATCGTGGTGAAAGTCAACGATCTGGAGCTGCACGAGAAACTCGGTCAGACTTCCCGCTCACCGAGATGGGCAATAGCCGGCAAATTCGCCCCGCGCCAGAAGACGACCAAGATCATCGATGTGGTTTACAGCGTCGGGAGAAGCGGTGCGATAACACCTGTGGCCATACTTGAACCAGTTGAGATCGGCGGAGTTACAGTATCGCGCGCCACACTCCACAATTTCGATTTCGTCAAGATGATGGATGTCCGAATTGGCGACACGGTGATCGTTCAGCGCGCTGGCGATGTCATCCCCGAGATCGTGACTGTGATCAAGGAAAAACGCACAGGCAAGGAGAAACCGATCGAGCCACCCGAAAAATGCCCGGTATGCGGCGCAGATGTGGTCAAGGAGGGCGCCTACTACCGATGCGTCAACATTTCCTGTCCCGCCAAACTCGTCCAGTCGATCATCCATTTTGCGTCCCGCAAGGCAATGGACATTGAGGGGGTCGGTGAGAAAACGGCGAGGCTGCTCGTCGAGCGCGGCCTCGTGAAAGACCTCGCCGACATCTTCTACCTGAAGAAATCCGACATCCTTGCACTTCCGGGCTTTGCGGAAAAATCGGCTCAAAACCTCATCGACGCCATCGAAAAGGCCAAAAAGGATGTGCCTCTCTGGAGGTTCCTCTACGCCATAGGGATACCGAATGTCGGGGAATACACCGCAAAGGTGCTCGCAGAGAAATTCGGGACATTCGAGCGGCTCAAAAACGCATCTTACACGGAACTACTGTCGATAGAGGGCATCGGCCCGGAGATAGCGCGCAGCATCGTGGAGTTCTTCCGTGAGCCGCGCAACATTCAGGTCATCGAAAAGATGTTCAAGGCAGGTCTGACCCTGAAAGAAGCGGAGACGCGGGAGGTCAAGGAGTCCCCGTTCGCAGGCAAAACCGTCGTCTTCACCGGGGCGTTGAGCTCCATGACGCGGGACAGGGCCAGGGAGCTGGTCGAAATGCTCGGCGGCCGCACCTCGAACTCGGTATCGAGGAAAACGGATCTGGTCGTGGTGGGCGAAAATCCGGGCTCTAAGTTCCGCCGCGCTCAGGAGTTAGGCGTCAAAACGATAAACGAAGAGGAGTTCCTTGAAATGCTCCGTCAGGCAGGTGTTGAGGTCTGACGGGCGGAATGGAGGCGAAAAATGGTCGATGTGGCGAAAAACCTTGAAGTTGTAAGAAACAGGATTTACGACGCTGCAAGGAAGGCGGGGCGCGATCCCGATGAGATCACGATACTTGGCGTGACAAAGGGCATAGAGCTCGAGCGGATAGTTGCGGGGATAGACGCCGGGCTGAAGGTGTTGGGCGAGAACAGGGTTCAGGAGGCCGAGCAGAAGATCCCTCAGATAGGCAGGGATGTTGAATGGCACATGATAGGCTATCTCCAGCGGAATAAGGTCAAAAAAGCGGTCAAACTGTTCGATTTCATCCAGTCCGTGGACAGAATTCCGCTGGTGGAGGAGCTGAAGAAGCGCATACGCGGCGGCAAGATGCGCTGTCTGATCGAGGTCAACACATCGGGCGAACCGCAAAAACATGGCGTTATGCCGAACGATGCCGCCGACCTGCTCAAAGCCGTGCTGGAGTCCGAAGTCCTTGATGTCAAAGGCCTCATGACCGTGGGGCCGTATCCGCCTGAGGAAACCAGATCACGCGAGGCGTTCCGCATGCTCAGGGAGCTGCGGGACAGGTTGGAAAACGAGTTCCACATAGACCTCCCGATCCTTTCGATGGGTATGAGCGACGATTTCGAGTGGGCGATCATGGAGGGTTCGACCATGGTCAGGATCGGCCGCGGCATATTCGGGGCGAGAAATTACTGATTTAAAATCACTTCCGCACGAATTTGGATAGCAATTCCACATGGTGCGTCTGCGGGAAGAAGTCGTATGGCCGCGCGAAGACAAGTTCGTATCCGGACATGATGAGCTTAGATGCGTCCTTCGCAAAACTCAACGGATTGCAGGAGATGTAAAAGATCTCCCTCGGCAACGAGATGTTTATCGCCTCTATCCCTCTGTCGGTCAAACCTTTGCGGGGCGGATCAACGATCAAAGCGTCTGGATGAACCGTCTCAAGGTAATCCTCTGCGTTGCCACGCACAAATTCTATGTTCATCTGGTCGTTGATGTCCCGATTGGCGATTGCGTCGGTGTGCGAGGATATAGATTCTTCCACACCAACGACTTTGTCGGACAGGTCGGACATTATTATCGAAAACAGTCCAACTCCGCTGTAAGCATCGACAAGGAGCGAGTAACGGGAGGTCACATTCGCCCTGAGCTCCTTGATGAGCTTTTCGACCTGCTCGATGTTCGTCTGGAAAAACGACGGCGCCGAAATTCGGAATCGCCGATCTAAGACCGTTTCCATGTAGTAGTCCCTGCCGACCGCTTTCCTCGTCATAATCCCGTAAATCACATTGGATTTGTGCGGGTTGATGTTCTCGGCAACGCCTATGATCCTATCGTCTATCGCCATCACTTTGTCCGCAAATTTTCGGGATATGCCCTGCCTCCTCGTCACAAGCGTCACCAGCATCTCGTTCATCCGCTTGCTGCCGCGAACGATGAAGTATCGCAGTTTGCCGAAGTCCCTTTCCTCGTTGTAAATCGTGATCGGCTCGGATTTCAGGAGCTCGCGGAAACGGTTCGCAACCTTAACCAGCATGGGATACTGGACAGGACATTCGTGGATATCGACGATCCTGTGGCTGCCGCGCTCGTAAAACCCCATAAACACCTTGGGGCCGCTGCGTTTCAACGGGTAGATGCCGCGGTTCCTGAAATACCATGGAATTGTCATCCCCTCGATCGGCAAAATCCTGTCCGTCGGCAGATTGTTGGCTTCGAACGCCTTTCTCACGAAGTTTTCCTTAAATTTCAGCTGTGCGGAATACCTGAGCATCTGCCATGAGCAGCTGCCGCATTGAGGGAAATGCGGGCAGGTGGGGTCTATGCGATCATCTGACGGCTCAAGGACTTCAACTACATAGCCGAGCGCATGTTGTTTGCGCCGTTCCGTGAGCTTGACCCTGACTTTCTCGCCCGGAATGCCGCCCTGAACGAACACGACATAGTGTCCCTTGATTTTGCCAACCGCCAGGCCCGTGTCCGTGATGTCCTCAAGCTTGAGGACAAAGAGCTCCTCCTTCTCCTTGGGGCTGACAACGATCGGCTTTTCCCGCTTTTTGCCTCTCCTGCCGTGCTTGCGCCTTACCTTCTTATCACCCATCTGTCAAAGACCTTTCCATCGAAATCGATGGCTTTAAAGACGAGGGAATCCGCCGATGCATTCACGAGGACGAAGTGGCGGCGGTTGTCGATCGCTTTGATGTTCTGACTGAAGTGCAACTTGCGGTGGATGTTGTATTTTGGTGCACCGGCGCGACCTGAGATGATCTGCGGGATGCTCCTTTTCATGCCTTTAACAAGGTTGGAATCGACTTCAATCCTTGCGTAGATGTGCTCATGCCCGTTGACGACGGCAACAACACCATATCGGTCAAAGACATGCCACAGGCTGTCGATCTGGGTGGAGTCGAAATCCTGCCTTCCGAGCGGCGAAAATGTGGGCTCATGGTATGAGACGATGATCCACTTGCCCTGATTTGACTTAAGGTCATCTACCAGCCATTTCCATTGGGCCGGAGTGAGCGATGCCGGTTTGCGATGCTTGTTTTTGCGGTAATAGCCATAATCATCGTTCAGAACCACGAAATGGACATCTCCCCAGTCGAAGGAGTAGGTGTTTTCGAGGTAAGGAGCGGCGCCTTTAGGAGCTTTCGGGCCGTTTTCGGGAAGCACGAACATCCTCGACCAGTAGCATTCGGAAGCGTAAGGCGGCTCGAGCGGTATGTAATCCCCGTTTGGCAGCCTGCGGTTGGGTGCTGTGGCGTCGTGATTGCCTACAACATTGAAATAGAAAGCGTTCCGGTTATCGTGCCACACCGCCGACAGCCATGTCTTGTATTGATCCTCTGCCTGAAGCGTGTCCGTCGTGCCGCCTCCGATCAGGTCACCGCTAAAAATCACAAAATCGTGGTCGTATCTGCCGAGGATCCTCGAAAGCAGGTTCAAACTCGATGCCGCGACATAGCTGGTGTGATCTACGCTGTTCGGCCAGCGCCAGTTTGACCTCGAATCTCCCATCAACACGAACGAGAAATCCTGTCCGGGCTTTTTCGGCATGGCGAAAGAGCCGCCCATCTTCAGGGTATCGCTGCCCGATACGGAATAAGTCATGTAGGTGTAGCGTTTACCGTAATCCAGCGCCTTTATCCTGAACTCGAATTCCCTGCTTTTCCCGACACTTCCCGCCCGCGCGACGGCCTTATCGCCATCGTAAACAACAACATAGCCCATGTCGGCGTCCTTCGTCAGCGTCCACCTGATTGACACAACTCCATCTCCAGAATAGCCCGCAAAAGGCAGCACATCGTAAGCAAGTCCGAATTTCAGGTTGCCATCCTCATCTTTCAAAACCCTGAAATACCTCTCCCTCGATGGAATGGTCAGGTTCTTCTCGTTGTTGACCGTCACAATGTAGCGATACAACACATTGGGCTCGATATGTTTAAACCTGAACTGAAAGAAGGTGTCGCTTGTATCGTTTCGGAAGTAAAGGTTGTAGAGGTAATCGCCATAAGGCCCGTCTCCATCAAACCTGTCGTAGTAAACATTGGGTTTTGTGACCGGCGCATCCGTTTTAACCGATACGATGACGCTCGAATCCTGAATTTCCAATTTCGGGAAGACATATCTCACAAGCGCACTGGATTGGCCGAAAAAAATTAAGAGACTGACGCTTACAATGAAAGCTTTTTTCATCTTTTGACCTCCGTTTTTGAAGTTGTTGAATTATAAACTACTCGGATGCGTCAGGAAGGGGTGAGAGCATTATCTCAAAATCATCAATGATTTCTTGACACTTATATTTTCAATCCTTTAGAGTTAACGCTGGCAATAAAGTTAAGAAGTTCAACTCGTTTACGGGAGGTTTTTAAATGAAACGCTGGAAACATCCTGGTGGAAAACTAAGGGAATTGGGAGCAGAATCCCTGACAGAAGCCGAACTTCTTGCCATTCTCATTTCTACTGGCATCAAGGGGAAAAGTGCCGAGGATATCGCAAAGGAAGTTCTCGAGCATTTCGGTTCCCTCAAGGGTATGGCGCGTCAGCCTTTGGAAGAATTCCTTAAGTTTAAAGGGCTTTCCGATGTCAAAATTTTAAGAATCGCCGCAGCTTTTGAAATTGCACGAAGATTAAGCAAGGAGGATACACATGCCCAAAAAGAAAAGTAAACTTGCGGAAAAAGATACTCGTATGCCGGATATCCAGCAGAATCAACTTGAAGCCTTTATTCGCCAGTATTTAGATGAAATGCAACGAGCCCAGAGCGAATCTGCGCGTTCGCAACGCTTTGCCATGCTTCTCCAACAACTCTTTGATACTCAACCGGGGTTCATTGATGGTTATGTGGCAGGAATAGAAAAATACTTAAAGATCCGCCAAAAGGACAGAATATTGAGGGGCAGAGCCGATGAGCTCTTCGGAAATCTTGTAATTGAATTTGAAAGGAACCTTGATAACAGACATCTCGAAGAAGCTCGGAACCAATTAAAGAGGTATATTGCAATCCTTTGGAGTAATGAAAAACCTGATTCAAGAATACCCTATATCGCTATTGCCACTGATGGCATTCGATTCTCTGTTTTCTCTCCGTTGCTTACGGATCCATCGCAGCAAAAGTTTGACCCTGATTCTGTTGAACTCAAACTTATTGACGAGATGGACTTGGATCGGTTGGATCCACTGAGCGAGTTTTATTTCTGGCTCGATCGATATTTTATGCGAAGAGAGATTTTACCTCCAAAAACAGAAAATATTGTAAAAGACTTCGGTCTGGCAAGTCATGCCTTTACCGAAACCTATCAGGCCCTCTATCAGCTATGGACAGAGGTAAAAGACCTGACTGACTTTCGAGTCATTTATAGCGCATGGGAAAAATATCTCAGCATCGTTTACGGCAGCCCTCAGGCAAATGAATCGCTGTTCCTTCGGCATACCTATCTTGCAACACTGGCGAAATTGATGGTCTGGGCCAGACTTACTGACGACCCCTCTCCTCAACCAGATAAACAGCAAGATTTGCAAGTCCAGGTCTTGGAAGTCCTTGAAGGTAAATTTTTCAAACGGGCAAGGTTGGAGAACTTCCTCGAAGAAGACTTTTTCTCATGGATTGCGAGACCTGAAGCGAAAGATAAAGGTGTCTCCATAGCATATCGCCTCCTGAGCCTTCTCCGTAAATATCATCTTCGTGGGCTATCCGAAGATGTCCTTAAGTCCCTGTATCAGGAACTTGTTGACCCTGAAACAAGACACGACCTCGGAGAATATTACACGCCAGACTGGCTGGCTTCTCGGATGGTCTCAAAACTCCTTAATGAAAATCCTCATGCTTCAGTCCTTGACCCTGCCTGCGGTTCCGGGACCTTTTTGTATCAGGCTATCCACGAAAAACGACGCCTTCTTGGTGATTCACAAGAAACTTTAAAGCATATCTTAAAAACCGTGGTCGGTGTGGACATTCATCCTCTGGCGGTGATTGTTGCACGAGCCAACTATGTCCTGGCACTCGGCGACCTCATCGCCGAACGAAAAATCAAAATCTCTATACCTGTTTACCTCGCCAATACAATTCGGCTTCCAGAACAGACTACCCCCGAGATATGGATGCAAATCCCTGTTTATCGGATAGACTTAGATGGGGTTCCGGTTTTCCTCCCCAAGACCCTACTTCAGGACACGGCTCTATTCGATCAGGCAATCGAGGCATCAAGAGAATTTGCTGAATCTTATAAGGAAGATGAGCAATTAGATAGAGCAAGCTTTCTGAATTTCCTCAAAGCCCATTATCCAGAAGTTGCGAAAATTGAAATCGTTGCAGAAGCTCTCTTCCGCATCGCGGAAACATTACACCGTTTTATTCGCGAAAAGCGAGATACAATCTGGGCATTTGTCCTGAAAAATAGTTATCGCCCCCTTTTCCTTATCGAAAAATTCGACTTGGTTATCGGCAATCCTCCTTGGCTTTCCTACCGGTATGTGGAACAGCCTGAGGAACAGAAGTTCTTGAAAAACTTGATCACAAAAGAATATAAACTCCTCAGTGGAAGAGGGGAGCTTATCACACACATGGAACTCGGCACCCTCTTTCTTCTTCGCTCTGCCCATCTCTATCTCAAGCCGGGTGGCACAATTGCTTTTGTTCTCCCACGGAGTATCTTCTCTGCTGATCAACATGACCGGTTAAGAAGAAAACGAGAATTTAAAAAGGTTTCACTTCAATGGATAGAGGTATGGGACCTTGAGGGTGTAGAACCCCTCTTTAATGTTCCTGCCTGTGTTTTGTTTGCAAAAAAGCACCATCCTGATTCCACAACCGGTGGCATTAAGGGAGAAATTTTCAAGGGTAAACTACCTCGAAAAAATGCTACACTACAAGAGGCAGATGAGTATCTATCTGTTACCTCAACGACATTTCAGATACATGCAAGGGGTAGAAGGTCCTTCTGGGCACCGGGCGAGAAATCAAAGTCCACAAAAAGCAGTCCTTATAAAAAAGTGTTCTATCAGGGGGCAACCATCGTTCCCCGAACTTTATGGTTTGTGGAAATCAAGTCCTCACCGGTAGGGTTTGACCTTTCGGCACCGCCGGTGAGAACCGACAGCCGTGCTAAGGCAAGAAAGCCATATAAAGATTTGAAAATGGACGGGCAAATTGAAAGCCAATTCCTCTATGCCACCCTCCTATCTACCGACATTCTACCCTTTGGCCATCTCCCTTTCCGACTCGTTGTGCTTCCCATTGAGCCTGCAGGTGAGCGCTATCGATTGATTAACGCCTCAGAAGCAAAGTCTCGCGGTTTTATCCACCTCGCAAAGTGGCTCGAAATCGCCCAAAAAGAATGGGAAAAACGACGGAGTCAAAAAGCTGGGAAAATGAATATTTACGAAAGGCTGGATCGTTACCGTGGCCTTACTCGTCAGAACCCAAAGGCAAAATATCGGGTGTTGTATCCAGATGTGAATCGTATAATGGCAGCATGCATAGTTGATACTACCGAGGAGCAAATCATGGTTCCAGTCTATAGTAATAGCAATGATCTTGTAGCAGCACAAAATGTAGTGATTGAGAGTGGCAATTATTTTATGGAAACGGATAGCTTAGAAGAAGCTTTGTATTTATCAGCTTTTCTCAACTCAACAATAGTTGACAAAGCTTTAGAAGGGCTTCGGAAAAGAACTCAGAAAAACCAACCGCATGTTCACAAAAAGGTTTTTGATGTTGTGCCAATCCCATTATTTGACCCTAACAATATAAATCACCAAAAACTCGTAGAAGTAGGAAAAAACTGTGAGGAAAAGGTAGCCCAATGGCTTGCCTCAGGTGGGCCGGGAAAAATTAAGAATATCGGCGTTCTCCGCCGAAAAGTCCGGGAACTGCTCAAAGAAGAACTGAAAGAAATCGATGCCTTGGTCAAATCAATTTTGGAGAAAGCTTAGAGGTTGTCTATTTACTCAAAATCAGTGGAATCTGATTTCTCAACAATCTCGACGACTCTGTGCACGGCGGATTTGTGAGGCAGATTTTTGCGGCCGTAGCGCAATCCTTGCATCTCTGCGACAACGGAAACCGCTATCTCCGAGGGAGTTTCGCCACCTATGTCAAGCCCAATCGGGGAATAGAGCTTGTCGATCTCAGGCACATCCGCTCCTAACTCCTCCTTCAGCAGCTTCATGACCTCAAGGAGCTTGTGCTCCGAGGCAAGCATGCCGATGTATGCCGGCCTGTAATCGCCTCTCAGCAACCGCTTGAGCACCATAAAATCGCTTCGATGGCTGAGCGTGCAGACGATGAAGAAGCTTTCGGGGCGCGGTGAAAAATCGTCGA